>CAUTTP010000082.1:0-13559 GCA_963541305.1 uncultured Prevotella sp. | reverse complement strand
CAACTCCATAGGGGATAAATAACCATAGTAAGTACTTTTGCAGAGGTCTCATATTATTGTCGGAGTTTTTAACTTTTAACTATCAAGCCACACTGTTTTAAATCAAAATGTTGTAACTTTGAAGCAGAAATAAAAACAATCAATAATGCATTTCAAATGGAAATATGATCCTCCGACACCAGACGAAAAGCAGCAAGCGAAAGAGTTAGGCGAGAAGCTCAACATGAATCCTATCCTCGCCGAACTACTCATCAGGCGTGGCATAACCACTGAAAGTGCAGCCAAACGATTCTTCCGACCTCAGCTGGCCGACCTCATCAATCCCTTTCTGATGAAAGATATGGATGTGGCCGTAGACAGATTGAATGACGCCATGGGGCGTAAGGAGCGTATCCTTGTGTATGGCGACTACGACGTAGACGGCTGCACGGCAGTGGCTTTGGTGTATAAGTTTCTGCAACAGTTCTATTCCAATATCGATTATTACATTCCCGACCGCTACGAAGAGGGCTACGGAGTGAGCAAAAAAGGAATAGACTTTGCAAAAGAAACGGGGGTTAAACTAATCATTATACTCGACTGCGGCATTAAAGCCATCGAAGAGATTGCTTATGCCAAGAGTTTAGGCATCGATTTTATCATCTGCGACCATCATGTGCCCGATGAGGAGATGCCGCCGGCGGTGGCTATTCTCAATCCCAAAAGGCCGGACGACAGCTATCCCTTCAAACAATTATGCGGTTGCGGCGTAGGTTTCAAGTTTATGCAAGCCTTTGCCAAGAACAACGGCATACCTTTCTCGCGCCTCATCCCCCTACTCGATTTCTGTGCAGTGAGTATTGCTGCCGACATCGTTCCCGTGGTCGACGAGAACCGCATCCTCGCTTTCCATGGCCTGAAGCAGCTCAACCAGAATCCCAGCGTAGGTCTGAAAGCTATCATCGACATCTGCGGCATGAGCGGAAGAGAGATTTCCATGAGCGACATCATCTTCAAAATCGGCCCCCGTATCAATGCTTCCGGACGTGTGGAGAATGGTAAAGAAAGCGTGGATCTGCTCGTGGAGAAAGACTTTTCGACCGCTCTGCAGATGGCAAAACACATCAATGAGTACAACGAACTGCGCAAGGACATCGACAAGCAGATGACCGAGGAGGCCAACCAGATAGTGAGCCGACTGGAAAATCAGAAGCATCACTCCAGCATTGTGCTCTATGACGAGAATTGGAAGAAGGGTGTTATCGGCATCGTGGCATCGCGACTGACGGAGATATACTTCCGTCCGACAGTGGTGCTGACACGCGATGGCGATCTCGCCACCGGCTCCGCTCGTTCCGTGATGGGTTTCGACGTGTATGCCGCCATCAAGCATTGCCGCGATCTGCTGCTCAATTTCGGCGGGCATACATACGCCGCTGGTCTCACCCTGCGCTGGGATGACGTGGTGAAGTTCCGCAACCGCTTCCAAAGTTATGTGGAAGAACATATCAAACCTGAGCAGACCGAGGCGTACCTCTTGATTGATGCGGAAGTCGATTTCAAGGATATTTCCAAACGATTGCACAACGATCTGAAGCGCTTCTCGCCCTTCGGGCCATGTAACACCAAGCCCACATTCTGTACCAAAGACGTCTACGACTACGGAACAAGTAAGGTCGTGGGGCGCTCGCAGGAGCACATCAAGCTGGAACTCGTCGATTCCAAATCGGGAACAGTGGTCAACGGCATTGCCTTCGGGCAGAGCGGAGCGGTTCGCTACATCAAGTCGAAACGCTCGTTCGACATTGCCTACACCATCGAAGACAACGTATTCAAGCGCAATCAGGTGCAATTGCAGATTGAAGACATCAGACCCACAGAGGAAGACCCACAGGAATCATAACACCCGCATTGATGGCTGACGGATACCAACGCATACTCGAACAGTATTGGGGCTATAAGGATTTCCGCGGCATACAGCGTGAAATCATCGAGAGCATAGGCTCCGGCAAAGACACGTTGGGGCTGATGCCTACGGGAGGCGGTAAGTCGATCACTTTCCAAGTGCCTGCCTTAGCCCAAGAGGGGGTGTGCATCGTGATCACACCACTCATTGCCTTGATGAAAGATCAGGTGCAGCACCTGCGCGAGAAAGGCATCAAGGCGGCAGCCATCTATTCGAGCATGGGGCGTTCGGAGATTGTAAAGACACTCGAAAACTGTATTTTCGGAGGCATAAAACTTTTGTATGTCTCGCCCGAACGACTGTCTTCACAGATTTTTCAAGTAAAACTGAAACGTATCGACGTGAGCTTTATCACCGTAGATGAAGCTCATTGCATCAGCCAATGGGGCTACGACTTCCGCCCCTCCTACCTCCACATAGCGGAAATACGCCGGCTCAAGCCCGGCGTACCCGTGCTGGCACTCACCGCCACGGCCACTCCGCAGGTCATCGACGACATCCAAGACCGACTGCTATTCAAGGCGAGGAATGTCTTCCGCATGAGTTTTGAGCGGAAGAATCTGGCCTACGTCGTAAGGGAAGCCATCGACAAAGAGACGGAGCTTATCCATATTCTCAACTCTGTCGGCGGCAGCGCCATCGTGTATGTGAGGAGCAGGAAGAGGTGCAAGGACATCTCGGGCATTCTGGAGCAAAACGGACTGTCAGCCACTTTCTATCATGCCGGACTGGAACCCAGTGTCAAGGACGAGCGGCAGAAGCTGTGGCAGACCGACCGAAAGCGCATCATCGTGGCAACCAATGCCTTCGGGATGGGTATCGACAAGCCCGACGTGCGGCTCGTGGCACACATCGACTGCCCCGACTCCTTGGAGGCTTACTTCCAAGAGGCTGGCCGTGCGGGGCGTGACGGCCGAAAGGCCTATGCCGTGCTGCTATGGAACAAGAGCGACCGGCGCAAACTCACGAAGCGCATTGACGATAATTTTCCACCCAAGACATACATCAAGGACGTGTATGAGCACTTGGCCTACTACTATCAGATTGGTGTGGGGAGCGGCGGCGGCCACACTTTCTCGTTCGAAATCGATAAGTTCTGCATCACCTACAGATATTTCCCCATCGTGGTTGACGCCGCACTCCGTCTCCTGCAGAATGCCGGCTACATCGTCTACGAAACCGACCCGGATGCCAGCGCGCGCCTCATGTTTCTCTTGGGGCGCAACGATCTCTACCGGCTGGAAGAAAGCACGCCCGAGGAGGAAGCCGTCATCACTGCCATCCTGCGCAACTATGGCGGATTGTTCACCGATTACGGCTACATCGACGAGTCGCTGATCGCCATGCAGGCAGGGCTTACTACGCATCAATCTTACCAAGTGCTCAAGACGCTCAGCCATCGTAAGATACTGCATTTCATACCCCAGCGCAAAACGCCTTTCATCACCTACACCCGGGATCGGGTGCCCGAAGAGGAAGTGGTCATACCGCATATCGTCTATGAAGACCGTAAGGAGCAGTACATCAAGCGCATCGATGCGATGATCGAATATGCTACCAACAGGAGTGTCTGCCGCAGCCGGCAACTGCTGAGATACTTCGGCGAGGTGAGCACCCACGATTGCAAGAGCTGCGACGTGTGCATCGATGCCCGCACCGACCAGTCTTCCGCCCGGCACATTGCCAATGCCCGCGAAGCCATCATGCAGCTGTTGGCCGACAGGCAGCAGCACGACGTGAGAGAGATTCATACCATCCCCCTGCCCCAATCGGAGATCGACGATGCCTTGCAGCATCTGATGAGTGAAGAGGAGGTGCACATTGACGGCAACATGCTGTATCTGGATTAGGCGCCATACCGCTGTGCTCACGACCTCGCTCCGCTGATTTGCCACCGCCATTACAGAGAAACGGCGCCGTACGACGTTCGCTGTACGTGTGTACGGCGTACGCTGTACGTGCGTACGCCGTTCGGCGTATGTGCGTACGGCGTTCGGTGTACGACATCAGGACAGCGGAATGGGAATGCCGGAGACATGGCACGAAGGAACAAGAACGGCAGCAAACACCGGAGAAAACGTGAGGGGCAGATTGGGCGAGAATCAACTTTTAACCCTCATTAACACGATAAGGTAACAATTGTGACCCGTCGGACACGTGACCACTGCGTATCTTTGCACCCACAAATCATATTATACAAAAACAATTATGGAAAATCAGATGTTCTGTTTCCAGTGTCAGGAAACAGCTAAAGGTACGGGTTGTACCATCAGTGGTGTGTGCGGCAAGAAACCAGATACCTCTCGTTGGCAGGATCTTCTGCTGAGTGTAGTGCGCGGTGTAGGAACGATTGCCCATGCGCTCAATGAGGCTCGCGTGGCTTTCGACAATGTGGAGACCGGCGATTTCATCGTAGATTCTCTCTTCACCACCATCACTAACGCCAATTTCGACGATGAGGCTATATTAAATAAGGTGGACAAGGGCATCGCCATCAAGAAGAATCTTCTGGTCACGGCTGCTGATGCCAATGTGCAGCTGCCCGACTATCAGGAGGTGAAATGGGGTAGCGAGAAGAGCGACTATGCTGCCGAGGGTGACCGCGAGAGCATTCTGCGCAACGAGAATGAGGATCTGCGCTCACTCAAGGAGCTCACCGTACTCGGACTAAAGGGTATGGCTGCCTACTATGAGCATGCCTCACGACTTGGCGAACGCAACGAGGAGATTATCCGTTTCATGGAGCAGGCACTGGCCGTGATTTCCAATCCTGATGCCGCAATGGGCACCCTGCTCGACACTGTGCTGGCTACCGGCAAGTATGGCGTGGACGTGATGGCTCTGCTCGACAAGGCAAACACGCAGGCATTCGGCAATCCCGAACTGACTAAGGTAAACATCGGCGTAGGCAAGCGGCCGGGTATCCTGATCTCCGGTCATGATCTCAAGGACATCGAAGACCTGCTGGAGCAAACCAAAGACAGCGGCATCGATATCTATACACACAGCGAGATGCTGCCCGCACACTATTATCCGCAGCTTAAGAAATACAGTCACCTCGTGGGAAACTACGGTAACGCATGGTGGAAACAGAAGGAAGAGTTTGAGACTTTCAACGGTCCCATCGTGTTTACGACCAACTGTATCGTTCCTCCATCGCCCAAGTCGAGCTACAAAGACCGTGTGTTCACGACCAATTCTGCCGGCTATCCCGGATGGAAGCACATCAAGACCACTGTCGACGGTCGCAGAGATTTCTCCGAGGTCATCGCTATAGCCAAGACGTGCAAAGCTCCTACAGAGATTGAGCAGGGTGAAATCGTGGGTGGATTTGCCCACGCACAGGTATTCGCCTTAGCCGACAAGGTGGTGGATGCCGTGAAATCGGGTGCCATCAAGAAGTTTGTCGTGATGAGCGGTTGCGACGGCCGCCAAAAGGCTCGCGGCTACTATGAAGACTTTGCCAAGGCGTTGCCGCAAGACACGGTGATTCTCACCTCCGGGTGTGCCAAGTTCAAATACAACAAGTTGGCTCTGGGTGACATCGGCGGTATTCCCCGTGTGCTCGATGCCGGACAGTGCAACGACTCTTACAGCTGGGCACTCGTGGCTCTGAAACTTAAGGAGATTTTCGGTGTGGAGAGCGTGAACGACCTACCCATCTTCTTCAACATCGCATGGTATGAGCAGAAGGCGGTTATCGTGCTGCTGGCTCTCCTCCATCTCGGCGTGAAGAATATACACATTGGCCCGACGCTCCCCGGCTTCGTTTCGCCGGGTGTGCTTCAGGTGTTGGTCGATAGTTTCGGCCTCGGTACCATATCTACCGTAGAGGAAGACATCAAGAAATATATCACTGCATAAACCCTAAGAAGCCTCTTGGACGATGCTGTCCAAGAGGCTTTTCTACATATCTGTATCCTCGGCGGCGTCCTCTTTCACCTCGGCCAACGGTTCTCCGGAACGGTATTTCGATGGTGTAACGCCAAAGTAAGACTTGAACATCTTGCTGAAATAGTACGGATCTGAGATGCCAATCTGATAGGCCACCTGCGAGATGGTGAGCGTATCGTCACCCAAGAGTTCTACTGCGCGGTTCATGCGCAGCTTCTTGATATATTCGTTGGGCGTCACCCCCACCAGCCTCTTCACCTTCTTATAGAATGTGGTGCGACCATAACCCATGCTCTCCGCAAAGTCGTCGATGTTGAGTTTGGGGTCGCCGAGGTGTCCTGTCAGCCATGCGTCGAGCTGGTCGCGCAGCTTCGCGTCTTTCTCATCGGTGATGATCACGGGAGCCTCACGCTTGCCCACCACCTCTTTGGCATAGGCATGGCGCAGGCGGTTGCGCTGCTCGATGAGCTGTGTGGCACGGGCAATGAGCATCGCCATGCTGAACGGTTTCTCGATGTAGGCATCCGCACCCACGTTGAGACCCCTCATCTGCTTGTCTTCGGCGGTGAGCGCCGTGAGCAGGATGACCGGCATGTCGGCCAGTTCCTTGTCGGCACGGATCAGCTTTGTCAGTTCAAAGCCATTCATCACCGGCATCATCACATCCGAAATCACGAGGTCATACGCTGCTTTTCCACCCTTGCCCTCATCCTTGAGCAACTCCATCGCTTCCTTGCCGTTACCTGCCGACACTACCACGAAGTAGCGTTGCAGCTCCTCTTTCATGTATGCGGCGATGTCAGCATCATCTTCCACGATCAGCACCCGATAATTATTGAGTGGGTCGGGTGTCATCTCGCGATAGTTGAGCAATGCCGCACGCCGCACACCCGCCTCTTCACCGTCGCGCTTCTCGTGTGGCAGCGCATTGTCTTGCACAAGGAAATCGTCGGCCGCATACACGAATCCCTCATCGGGCAGCGTCACGGTGAAGATGCTTCCGCCACCGGGATTCTCGCCATAGCTTATCTCTCCGTGATGCATGCGCACCAGTTCAGAGGTGAAGTGGAGCCCGATGCCGATACTGTCATGCATATAACTGCTCTGCATGAACCGCTGGAACAGTTCGCCCTGCTTCTCTTTGGGTACGCCCATACCCGTGTCGCTCACCACAAACAGTATCTTGTCGTCCTGCCGTTTCACCTCCACGACGATCGTTTGATTTTGTGGCGTGTATTTGAAAGCATTGGAAATCAGGTTATACATTATCTTATCGAGGAAGCTTTTATCAATGAACATCGTATGCTTGCTCTCGAAAGGCATAAACTGATAGCTGATATTCTTGTTCTCCGCCACATCCCGGAAGATGTTGTAAATGTCGCGCACGAAGGCGATCACATCCGTCTCTTCGAGTGCGAGATGCAGTTTGTCGTTCTGCATCTTGCGGAATTCGAGCAACTGGTTCACCAGTCGGGTCATACGATCTACGCTGCGGTGCATGTTGCCCAGAGGCATGCGCAGATTGCCCGGCACCTCACTGATGGAGTCGATACGGTCCATCGAGTTCTTAATCAGCGTGAGCGGTGTGCGGAATTCATGTGAGATATTGGTGAAGAATCGCAGTTTATACTCCGTCAGTCGGGTCTCCACCTCAATCTGTTGGTTCAGTCGCAGCTTCTCCTTAGCGTTGCGATAGACATACCATCCCAGTGCACCGATGGTGAAAATGTATATCAGATAAGCCCACCACGACAGCCAGAAAGGCGGGCGGATGATCACCTTCAGCTCTACTTCGTGCGGGTTCCACTCACCCGAGCCGCTGCACGAGCGCACCCGCATGGTATAGGTGCCGGCAGGGAGGTTCTTATATTGCGCAGAGTTGTCGGTGGTCAGCGCGCTCCAGTTCTTGTCATAGCCTTGCAGAAAATAAGTATATCTGCTGCGGTTGACATTGGAAAACTCGAAGTCGGAGAAAAAGAAAGTCAACGAATTCTGATTGTGATTCAGCTCTATCTTATCCATCAGCGCCACTGCGGGCGGCTCCTCGCCTTCTGCCAACTGCTCGCGCAGGGGGATGCCATTGATGTTGATGTTGGAAATTACGAGATTGAAGGTCGCACCTTTCGCCTTCACTGTCAGCGGGTCGAACACCACGATGCCATGACGCGTGCCCATGGCAATCTTGCCATTAGCCAGTATCGCCACACAACTCTCGGTATAGATGTTGCTCAAGGTGTTTACGCCCATCATGTGGTTGCGGAAGGTACGGTTCTGCGGCGAATACTGCGTCAGCCCGTTGTCGGTACCGATCCACACGCTGCCGCTCTTGTCTTCAACGATCGACTCTACGTTGTTGTCTGACAGTCCGTCGGCCATGGTATAGAGCATCACCTTCTTTTCGTCGGTGGTATTGTCTATCTGAGCCAGCCCATGACCCGTGGTGCCCACCCAAACCTGACGCCGACTGTCCTCAAAGATGCAGTGGCACTCGTCCGTGGTCTCATTTTTGGCGGCAATGGCAATATGCTCATAGTCTGCCGCATCGCGCAGCAACTCGTCGGGTGAGAAGGTATAGACACCCTCATTCGAGAGCAACCATATACTGCCCTTATGGTCGACAATCATCTGGCGCGGGTTCATCACCTGATGCTTGCCTACGAACAGATGCCTAAACGTATAGCTCCCGTCGGCCTCTCTGACCGCCACGTCTACGCCTCCATTGAAGAAAGAGAGCCACGCACGCCCCTTTCTGTCGAAGATGATGTCGCTAATCTTGCCTGCCGTCAGCGATGCAGCATTGCCTTCCTGATGAGTATATCGCACGCCGTCGATGATCACGCCGCTCTTGTGCGTGCCTATCCACAGCCTGCCCTGTGCGTCCTGCTCCACGTCGATGATGTCATCGCCCAGTGCAGCATCATCGTACAGCCTGCCCAAATTGGCATCTGCCACCTTGAGGCCATTGCTCATGTTGCCGATATAAATCCGATTGCCTATGCGCTTGAGCAGACGGATGAAGTTGGCATGGCCGAGGTCGTCGGCATGGGTGAAGTACACGTATTGCCCCTCATGATTATCGGGCACGATGCAGGTCACGCCATAATTCTCCTCGCCCACCCAGATATTGCCGTTCCTATCCTCAAACAGTTCGATGAGATAGTCGGTGCGGATGGGCGCATCGCTACGGACGCCCGAGAGATAATGGTCGAGTTTTCGGGTAGAGGTGTTGTAAGAGAAAAGCCCGTTGCCATAGGTGCTGATCCAAATTCGGCCGTCCTTGGCATGGACAAACTTGAACTTGCCGCCCGCGTTCTGCTGCGTGAGCTGCGGACTATAAATGTTTCGGATGTGGTACATGTTCTTACCCACAAAGTACCACACGTCAAGGCCGTCGCGGTCGAACACCACCGGGTTGCCCTGATTGTCGGCTACAATCTGCGCATTGCGCGCCGTGATGAGGCTGCTCGGCGTCAGTTCGAAGGTGTTGATGTCATACTCCAGCGTAGCGCCTTTCGTGGTGATGATGATTTTATCGCCCACCATCACCAACTTGTTGAAGTCGCGGATGAGCTGGGGCGACAGCGCGAACGTGTTTTCCACCACCAGATCCTGCCCCACGGCCTTGAGCATGCGTCCCTGCGTGGTAGTGAAATACATGCGGCCATTGATATTTTTGATGGCCTGCACAAAGTCATCATTGCTATTGAGCGTTCGCACCTCCCCGTCCTTGTAGCACACAATGCCCCTGTCGGTGCCGATCCACGTGTTGCCTGCACCGTCTCCCTCCACAAACCGTACCACGTTGGACGGCAGCTGCTTGCGCTCCACCGTGAGCTTCATACTATGAAACGACGTGCCGTCGAAGCTGATCTGCTTGCAGCCGCGCGCCCCATAGAGCCACACGGTGCTGTCGTTCACTATCGAGTAGTTGTCGTAGGTATCCGACATCGAGCCGTCGCCGGTGAAGTCGACAAAGTGGCTGTGCTCCGTGTCGAACAGCGAATAGAGCTTGCCACGCAGGCTGAGCCACAAGAAACTGTCGTGCCACGGCTCCATCTGCAGCATATTATTGTCGGGCATCAGCACGCTCTGCTGCTCACCCAAAGGCGCCACGCTCAGCATCTGATAGCCGTCATAGCGGTAGAGGCCGGCGCTCGTGCCCAGCCACAAATAACCCACACTGTCTTGGGAAATGTTGCGCACATAGTTATTACCACTGCTCACCGACAAGTGGTAATAGCGCAACTGCTGTGCTCCAAGGGGTGCCGGCAGCAGGAAGAGCCATGCCAACCATAGGAAGAAAAGCCCCTGCTTTATATAGAGAAATCGTCGTTTCATGCAAAAATAGGTTCTGCACCGAGAGTACAAACACTCATCAGCAACGACAAAATTAAGAAAAAAAACTAAAATTACTACATTTTTCCATCTCTTTTACCATAACTACTTAATTTATGCTCACCTTTTCCCGATTTTCGTACTCATCGGGCACAACATTGTCATGATGCCTCTAAAAACAAAGAAAATATTCAGAAATAATAGGACAATCATCCTCAAAACATGCCCGTTTCTGCCAACCCGCAAGGATTTTGGCCGAAAATCGCGAAAAATCGGGGGTGTTCTGATTCAAACTGATTATCAACGAGTTACAAGCAATAAATAAAAATTGACGAAAAAAATGAATTTTTCAGCCTCGCGATAGCATAGCTTTCGCATCGCGAAAGCACCGTTATCGCGATGCGAGACCATTGAGATCGCATTGCGATAAGCACCAAATGGCGATGCGAAACCTATGCTATCGCAAACCCGCCTCAAAATTTTCAGTCGAAAATCTGTAGTTTCTTGACAAATCAGACCAATTTCCCGACTTTTTGAAACGTTAAATTACCTTTAATTCCAAGCAGAGAATTTGACAGGCAGCAGATAGGAAAAGATATATGTATAAATTTAAGATTATCTTGGCAGAGGAAACAAACCAAAAAACCGATTGTTTGATTTCGTTTTCTCAAATGTTTTATTATCTTTGCAACAGAATACCTTTTGAGGGATTTTGCAACGCTATTACTAACAAAAAAATAAAAGAAATGATCGAACAGGAAATTGTAAAACCATTTGTAATCGGATTAGACCTCGGCGGTACTAATTCTGTTTTTGGAATTGTGGATAGCCGTGGTGAAATCAAGGCTACAACGGCTATCAAGACACAGCCCTACGAGAGAGTGGAAGATTATGTCGACGCTTCCGTAGAAGCGCTGCAGGTTATCATCGACCAAGTGGGCGGTATCGACAAGATCAAGGCAATGGGTATCGGTGCACCCAACGGTAATTATTACAGCGGTACGATAGAATTTGCGCCTAACCTCTCATGGGGGCACACGGGCATAGTGCCATTGGCAGACATGTTCTCCGAGAAACTGGGCATCCCCGTGGGGCTGACCAATGATGCCAACGCGGCTGCCATCGGTGAGATGACCTACGGCGTGGCTCGCGGTATGAAGAACTTTATGGTCATCACATTGGGCACGGGCGTAGGCTCGGGCATCGTGGTTGACGGAAAAGTGGTTTATGGCTGCGATGGATTCGCCGGCGAATTGGGGCATGTAATCATGGTGCGCGATCATGGCCGTGCATGCGGTTGTGGCCGCACGGGATGCTTGGAAACCTATTGCTCGGCAACGGGCGTGGCACGTACGGCACGAGAGATTTTGGAGAACACGGATGAACCTTCACTGTTGCGCGAGATGAACCCGGCGGACATCACTTCTCTCGACGTGAGCATTGCAGCCGGCAAGGGCGACGAGGTGGCCAACCGTATCTTCGAATTCACGGGCGAGATGCTGGGTATGGCATGTGCCGACTTCGCCGCATTCTCTTCACCCGAGGCATTTATTTTCTTCGGCGGACTGACTAAAGCCGGAGATCTGATTATGAATCCCATCAAATGTGCCTACGATAAGTACGTACTCAAGGTATTCAAGGGCAAGGCTAAGTTCCTCGTAAGCGGGCTGGACGGCAGTTCGGCCGCCGTGCTCGGTGCATCGGCAGTGGGCTGGGAGCTGTAATATCTCTTGATATGTCAATTTGAAAATAAGAAATGGGAACGGTCGTTTGACCGTTCCCATTTTGTTTTTAAATGGTCGACGAAATGTCGTCGTTATGCGAAAGAATGTGCAGGGCAGAGTGGAGATGTATGCAGTATCTATCCGGCATCCGTGAACGGCTATCCTTTCAGCCTGAAAGAATTCTCTATGCTTGCCAACTCGGCATAGAAACCTTTATCCACCTGCATACGCTTTTCCACCTGCGAACAACTGTGAATTACGGTGGAATGGTCGCGATTGCCCACCAGTTTGCCGATGCGTCCGGCCGGCATCTTGGTATATTTCTGGGCGAGATACATCGACACCTGCCGTGCCGTCACATAATCGCGCTTGCGACTTGTGGAGTTGACCTGCGTGGGAGTAACGTTGAAATGATGGCACACCTTCTCAATGATGTCGTCAATGGTTAGCGGATGGTCGTCTACTTTCACGGCTCGCTTGATGACGCGCTCTGCCAACCGCATGTCGATGTTACAGTTATACACGATCGAATAAGCCATCAGCGAATTGATCACGCCCTCCAGATCGCGTACACTGCCACTTGCCGATTCTGCGATAAACTCAATAACCTCTTGCGGGATGTTCAGGCCGTCGCGTCGAATCTTACTGGCAAGAATATCGATACACAATTGTTTGTTGGGCTTTTCGAGCTCGGCAATGAGGCCGCAGGCAAAGCGGGTGAGCAAGCGGTCGGGCATGCCTTTAAGGTCTACCGGTGGTCGGTCGGATGCAAGGATGATGCGCTTGCCATTGCGGAAAAGGTGGTTGAAGATGTGGAAGAATGTGTTTTGCGTGGCAGATGCATTGATCCACTCCTGTATATCATCCACGATAAGCATGTCGATGGTCTGGTAGAAAGCCAGAAAGTCATTGATTCTGCTCTGTGCATTGGCACTTGTAAACTGCTGCTGAAACAGGCGGGCGCTGATGTAGAGCACACGCTTCTGCGGATAGAGCTGCTTGGTGCGCACACCGATGGCATTGATGAGATGCGTCTTTCCACAGCCCGAAGGACCATAGATGAACATCGGATTGAACTGCATGGTATTGGGATGCTCGGCTATAGACTGCCCCACGGAGCGGGGCAACTTATTACTGTCGCCCTCAATGTAATTAGAGAAAGTGAGATGCAGGTCAAGTTGAGGATCCAATTGCTGTGGCTGGGCAGCATCAAGCACCGTGGGGCTCTCGTTGCCCTTGGTGCGGGGAGTACGTTTCTCGACTCCGGTAACAGTGTCATCGACCACCACTTGAGACAGGTTGTGCTCCTTGTCGGTCACCACTCGGTAAGAAAGGCGGATGTTGAGGCCGAAACAACGTTGCAACACCTTTGCCAATAAGTTCACAAAGTTCTCTTCCAGATACTCATACACAAATGGGCTGGGCACCTGCACCAATACCATGTTCTGAGCTTCATCAAATTGCTCAAACACGATTGGCTTGAACCATGTGTTATAAATCTGCTCGGTGACATTCTTGCGGATAAGCGCAAGCGCATCTTCCCAACGAGCATCAGGACTTGACTTCATTGACAAATAATGTTTGTGACTTCGTCTTAGCGGACGGTTTCATAGTCTTCTATGTTGCTTTCCAAATAATTGGAAAATATTTGTTATTTATTA
>CAUTTP010000081.1:0-13987 GCA_963541305.1 uncultured Prevotella sp. | reverse complement strand
CTATGCTATCGCAAAACCATCTCAGTTTTTTCAATCTGATTTTTCGATCTTTTTGACTAAAAATAGCATTTTTCCGGCTCTCTCTGCCCTATCTCAAGATTTATTCTTGATGAAACGACTTAACAAACCGGAAGCCCGAACGTCTGAACAAACGAACAACAAAAAGGGAAAAACAAGCATGACAACAAAATAATAGAACATACGCATAGCTTGACTCTGCGACCAACATTCATAGAGCGAGAAATTAAAACCTTAGAGATTCACGGCAATGCCGGCCGTGCGCACAGGCTCCGGCAGATGGTGGAAAAAATAAAGGCTAAACAGTCGTTTTGACCATTTAGCCTTAGCTTTTGTTGGGATACCTGGACTCGAACCAAGAATGACAGGACCAGAATCTGTAGTGTTACCATTACACCATATCCCAATTGTTGTTTGCATTCCATTTCCGAATTGCAATGCAAAGTTAATGCTTTTCCGGTAATCTCCAAAATTTTCGCCTACTTTTTTTCGATTTTTCGATATTTAGACGTAACTTTGTACCGTATATACATTATAAATACCAGTTAGAATACGTATTAAAAGAATCGGAATGACAGACGTTAAAAATTTAGTTAGCCTCATCACTGAAGGTATCCAAGAAAAGAAAGGACAGGATATTGTTATAGCAGATCTCACTCGAATCGATGGTGCCATCACCCAATATTTCGTAATTTGTCAGGGCAACTCGCCTTCGCAGGTGGAGGCCATTGCCGAGTCGGTGGGCGATTTCTGTCGCAAAAAGGGCGGTGAGAAGCCCGCCTATGTGACCGGATTAGGCAACAACCAATGGGTGGGCATCGACTTTGTGGATGTGATGGTGCATATCTTCCAACCCGAGGTGAGGCAGTTTTATAAGTTGGAAGATCTTTGGGAAGATGCGAAATTAACAAAAATTGCCAACATGGACTGATTTTTGGCACACCGTTTGATGTTAAGATAAGCATTAACCCAGACTTTTTAAATAAACAATGGACAATAACAACAAACAGTTTCAAGACGGCGACAACCAGCCGAAGATGCCCCGGTTCAACATGAACTGGCTCTACATCATCATCGGAGTGGGGTTGGCCGTGCTCCTTTTTACCGGTGGCGGTGACGCTTTGGCTAAGGGCGGGGGTACCAGTCGCGAGTCTTCCTACACCGAGTTCAAATCGTATATAGAGAAAGGTTACGCGGAAAGCGTGGTGGTGAATAAGAATGAGAACACGCTACGCATGTATGTGAAACCTAAATATATCCGCGATGTATTCAAGATGTCGGCTAAAGAGGCCGGCAATAATCCTTACATCACCGTGCAGTTTGGTTCGGTGGATGAGTTGGAACGGTTTCTCGATGCCGAGCAGAAGAACAAGAAGATTACGGGGTTCAGCTACAACAATGAGAATAGCACCGACCTCTGGACGATTCTTCTCAACCTCTCGCCTTTGCTGTTCGTCGTCTTTATCCTCTGGATGTTCAGCCGTCGCATGGGCGGCAGTGCCGGCGGCGGCGGTGTGTTCAGCGTGGGTAAAAGCAAAGCGAAACTGTATGAGAGAGCTGGCGAACTGGGTGTGACTTTCAAGGATGTAGCAGGTCAGGAAGGCGCCAAGCAGGAAATACAAGAGATTGTGGAGTTTCTCAAAAATCCCAAAAAGTTTACCGACCTCGGCGGAAAGATTCCGACGGGCGCCCTTCTCATCGGGCCGCCGGGAACAGGAAAGACGTTGCTGGCCAAAGCAGTGGCCGGCGAGGCTGGCGTACCGTTCTTCTCGATGTCCGGTTCCGATTTCGTGGAGATGTTTGTAGGCGTCGGCGCCTCGCGAGTGCGTGATGTCTTCGGACAGGCCAAGCAGAAAGCGCCATGCATTATCTTCATCGACGAGATCGATGCTGTAGGGCGTGCCCGTTCCAAGAATCCCTCGATGGGTGGCAATGACGAGCGCGAGAATACGCTCAATGCCCTGCTCACCGAGATGGATGGGTTCGGAACCAACTCCGGCGTGATTGTGCTGGCTGCGACCAACCGTGCCGATATGCTCGACAAGGCATTGCTCCGTGCCGGCCGTTTCGACCGTCAGATCCACGTAGACCTGCCCGATCTGGCCGAGCGCAAGGCCATCTTCAACGTGCATCTCCGTCCTTTGAAGACCGACGATAGCCTTGACATCGACTTCTTGGCACGTCAGACCCCGGGCTTCTCGGGCGCCGACATCGCCAACGTGTGCAACGAAGCGGCACTGATTGCCGCCCGGCACAACAAGAGCAACGTGACCAAACAAGACTTCCTCGATGCCGTTGACCGTATTATCGGCGGTTTGGAAAAGAAGACTAAGGTCATGACAACTGAAGAAAAGAAGAGTATCGCCATTCACGAGGCAGGTCATGCCACCATCAGCTGGTTCTGCGAGCATGCCAATCCACTGGTCAAAGTGACTATCGTGCCACGCGGTCAAGCACTCGGCGCAGCATGGTATCTGCCGGAAGAGCGTGTCATCACCACCAAAGAAGAGATGCTCGACGAGATGTGTGCCATCCTCGGAGGCCGCGCTGCCGAAGACTTGTTCATCGGCAGGATATCCACCGGCGCCATGAACGACTTGGAACGCGCCACGAAGAGTGCATACGGCATGGTGGCGTATGCTGGTATGAGCGATAAGTTGCCTAATATCTGCTATTATAACAATCAGGAGTATCAGTTCCAACGCCCCTATAGCGAGACCACTGCTAAGGTGATGGACGACGAAGTGCTCAAGATGATCAATGACCAATATGAACGCGCCAAGGATATATTGGAAGAGCACAAGGAGGGGCATCGGCAGCTGGCTGAGTTGCTGTTTAATAAGGAGGTGATCTACACGGAGGATGTAGAGAACATCTTTGGTAAGCGTCCATGGATTAGCCGCACCGAAGAACTGCTTCGAGAAAACAAGGCTTTGGAAGAGGCAAAAGAGAAAGCTGATGAACCAAAACTGGAAGACATGCCCGACGTGGTGAAGCAAGCACAAGCCGAACATGAGGCAGCACAGGGCGAAAATAAAGTTTCAAATGATTAGAATAACAGAATAAAAGAATAAGAGAATAAAAGCCATTACCCACGCTGATGGAAATATAGACCATATAACGTCCGTCAGACATTTGGCTTTTATTCTCTTATTCTTTTTTCTATTATCCTTCTAAATAAAAGACTATGACCGACAAACAGAAGAACTTAGTGGTAAGGAGCATTACCGGTGCCTTATTCGTGGCCATCATGGTGACAGGCTTTCTCAATCCGAAAGCTATGGTTGCCCTATTCGCGCTCATTACCGGACTCACCCTGTGGGAATACACCGGGCTGGTGAACGACAAAGTAGAGGATGTGCAGGTCAACCGATTCATCTCGACCATAGCCGGCATTTACCTCTTCATTGCCGTAGCCGCATGGCGTACGGGCATCGTAGGAAACTTCATCATGATGGTTCCTTACATTCTGACCATCGTCTATCTGTTTGTCAGTGAGCTATACATAGGTAATAAGAATGCCATTCACGACTGGGCCTACACCATGCTCGGGCAAATGTATATCGCCCTGCCCTTTTCACTCATCAACATCGTAGGCTTCGAGACAATGCCCGATGGTAATGGCGTGAGTTATGATATGCTGCTGCCCTTGAGCATCTTTGTCTTCCTTTGGGTCAACGATACGGGTGCCTATTGTGCTGGTTCGCTCTTCGGAAAGCACAAACTTTTTCCTCGCATATCGCCTGCCAAGTCATGGGAGGGAAGCATCGGTGGCGGCATCTTAGTGATGATCGTGGCCGGTGTAATCGGCTATCTCGTCAATCAAGGAGCAGAAGTCCACACACTGAGTATTGCCCAATGGGTCGGGCTTGGTCTCATTGTCGTGTTTTTCGGCACATGGGGCGACTTAGTGGAGAGTCTGTTCAAGCGCACCATCGGCGTGAAAGACAGTGGCAACATGCTGCCCGGCCACGGCGGAATGATGGATCGTTTCGACTCAAGCCTCATGGCTATTCCTGCTGCCGTAGTCTATCTTTATTCACTCACCATGTTCCAAGCGTGAGCCATCGCCATCCTTCTTCTTCTTAAAAACTAACCCCATAACTGAAAAATGAAACGGATATTAGCAGTTCTCCTCTGCGTTTTTGCCACAGTCGGTGCACGAGCCGACACCCCTGTCAAGAAGTGGGGACAGTTGCAGGTGGAAGGTGCGCAACTGCGTGACCGACACGGGCAGCCCGTAGTGTTACGCGGTGCAAGTCTCGGATGGCACAACCTGTGGCCACGATTCTACAACCGAGGTGCTGTCAAGACATTGAAAAACGATTGGCATGCCACCGTGGTACGTGCCGCCATGGGCTTGGAGCTTGAAGACAACTATTTGGAAAATCCCCGGTTTGCGTTGAAATGCATTGAAACCGTGATCAATGCCGCCATCAAAGAAGGTGTCTATGTCATCGTCGATTGGCATTCGCACCACCTCCGCACCGATGAAGCAATAGGGTTTTTCGATTACATTTCCAAGAAATACGGCAAGTACCCCAATGTGATATACGAGCTTTACAACGAGCCGATAGAAGACAGTTGGGTAAGTCTCAAGGAATATGCCGTGAAGGTGATGGACGTAATTCGCAGGAACGACCCCGACAATATTGTGCTCATGGGCTGCCCCCATTGGGATCAAGACATCCATCTCGTGGCCGAAGACCCTATCCGCGGCTATGGCAATCTGATGTACACCGTACATTTCTACGCCGCCACCCATGGCGACTATCTGCGCCAGCGGATGGCCGATGCCGTACGTCAGGGCATCCCCGTGTTCGTGTCGGAGAGTGGCGCCACGGAGGCATCGGGCGACGGCAAGATAGACCCCGAGTCGGAGCAGAAGTGGATTGACCTGATGGAAGAGCTGAAAGTGAGTTGGGTATGCTGGTCGATCAGTGACAAGAACGAGAGCTGCTCCATGCTCCTGCCACGCGCCAAGTCTGAAGGGCCGTGGCCTGACGACGTGATCAAAGAATATGGCAAGCTCACCAAGAGCTTGCTCACCCGATACAACAAATAACCAATCGTCACATCCTGTGGCAGGAATATAGGTTGCATTCGTAATTCTCCTTACTTTACTTCTTCATCTTATCAGGCTCATAATCACTTCTTTCCATCAACCCAAAAGCAGACAGCGACATACGTTGCACCGCGCAAAAAGAAATTTCGTGTGACCTATTATGAACGAACTGTTAGTTAAGTTATCTCAAGGTAGCCACAAGGCGTTCCGAGAGATATTCCGGTCTTACTATCCCAAGGTGCATCGTTTTGCACTCTTGTTGCTAAAAAACAATGATGATGCTGACGATGCAGCGCAGCTGGTGTTTATGAAAGTTTGGGGGAAACGTGAGCGTTTCGCAGAAGTCAATGATATAGATTCCTATCTATTCACACTCACCAAGTATACCGTCATCAGCTACATAGCATCCCGCAGGGTCTTTCCATTGGAGTTGGACAAGGTTTCAAGCATACCTGTCGGAGCCGATCCTCATGAAATTCTTGTAGGAAATGACATGCAACTCCTTATAGAAATGGTGGTTGAAAATATGTCTCCTCAACGACAGGCGGTATATCGCATGAGTCGTGAGCAAAATATGAAAAACGATGAGATAGCAGCCAAATTAGGTATATCGAAGAAGACTGTCGAAAATCATTTGAACTTGGCTTTAAAGGATATTAAAAGAGCCTTATATGTGTTGATATTGTTTACTGTCAATTGGGTGTAGAGTTTTCATAGGATGTCTTTAATTTAAACGACTGTAAAATAATGGCAAAAGATATAATACACATCATAGAATATTACTCGCACCACGACGTCTCTGATGAGACAAGGGAGAAGATAGCAGGCAGACTATCTGTCACGGCAAATGACAAAGATGCAGAGAAAGCCTACCGGTCTTTGTGGAACGAGTATGAACTTTCTGATGCAGATAAGAACGACACGGAGAATGTTTATAAAGCCATTGAGGCCAAACTCGGCTGGACTAACAGTGCTAACCTCAAAGAGATAAACTTGTGGAGAAAAAGATTCGTCGCACTTGTCACCGCACTTATCGTGATTGCAGGAATTGCAACCTATTATTATATTGACTCCCGAACAAAGGATGTTACAGGCATTGCCATGCAAGAAACGCATACTATAAAAGGTGTGACAAAACAAATTCATCTGGTTGATGGCACGAGAGTAAAGTTGAGTCAGGAGTCTGTACTTCTCTATCCATCTGCTTTCAAAGGTAAAGAGCGAAATGTCTTTCTTATCGGCGAGGCCTCGTTTGATGTCTCCCATAAGGACGACAGCCCTTTCCACGTCTCTACGCCGTATTTTGAAATTACGGATCTGGGTACATCATTTACCGTCTCATCATACGTGGCCGACGAAGAAGTGTCGACTATTTTACATACGGGGAAAATAAAATTACGGATAAAGGGAAGCCAGAAAGAATATCAGATGAGCCCGCAAGATTGCATTGTATACAATGTAAGCACCAAAGAGGTTCGCTTGGAAAACAGCACTTCGAAAGTAGCATCATGGCAGACTAAACAGATTGATATAGATGACCTGACTTTGGAAGAAGCCTGCAAGATATTGGAACGCAATTACGGCGTTAAATTTGAGTTCAAATCCCATAAGTTCAAAAAGGTACACATCACAGTCCATCTCAATAGAGGCGAAACACTGAAAGGTGCAATGAATGTCATAACCGGACTAATTCCCGATATGGAGGTAGAGACGCTTCCCGGCAAGGTGATTATAAAATAGCTGATAAAACACAGAGCAAAAAGAGTAAGCGGGCGTACCAATATTCGTTTCGGTAACATAAAAAAACACCTTGATGGCAGCTCCCGGAGCATCGCCCGGCTTTGCCATCAGGCAGGGGTGGCGACGTACGTCGTCCGCTGTACGCACGTACAGCGTTCGGTGTACATGCGTATGGCGTTCGGTGTACGTGCGTATGGCGTTCGGTGTACGTGCGTATGGCGTTCGGTGTACACCGGCGCCATGGTGAAAAGCAAGGACGAAGCAGGTATAAAGAGGGCGACATAAACATGCCCTCTTGTTTCGTTTCTCATGACAGTGTGATTTTTTTATTTTTCTATTGGGTGCAAATGATAGAATCTGTGTCTTTTAAAATATAATTACTTTAAACCAACTATCAACAGAAAGACCAATTAGCATGAAAAAAGGAAGACACTCAGCCTTATGTTTCTGCCTACTATTAGCAGGAAACCTATCTATGCATGCTCAAACCGTCACCTTAGGTCAAGGCATGACTACACTAAAGGCCGCCTTCGAGAAAATAGAGAAAGCGTCCAAGTACAAAATTGCTTATAATGCATCACAAATAGATGCCGATAAGCAAGTTACTCCCCGTAAAAGCAAAGGAGACGTACTTGAGATACTTGCACTGCTTCTTAAGGAAAACGGCTTGAACTATGAGATAAATGGCAATTATATCACTGTCAAGCCTGCGACGACCAATGATTCTCAGCAGCCAAAGAAGTCGGGCAGGAATCTTACCGGAACCGTAACCGATGCAACAGGCGAACCCATTGTAGGCGCCACGGTCATGGTTAAAGGCACGTCTAAAGGTACCATCACAGATCTCGACGGCAACTATACCCTCGACGGCGTACCTGCCGATGCGGACATTACAATTTCCTATGTAGGCTTTCAGCCGGTGACATTAAAATCTACCGATACCAAACTTAAAAATCTTGCCCTCCAAGAGGACAACAAGACCCTCAGCGAAGTAGTGGTAGTGGGCTATGGGACGCAGAAGAAATCTTCACTGACCAGTGCCGTGTCTGCCGTGAAAGGCGAGGAACTGTTGAAAGCCCCAGCCACCAACGTATCGCAGCTGTTGGGCGGTCGCCTGCCGGGTATTTCCTCCTTGCAGGAATCCGGCGAACCGGGTTTGGACCAAGCTTCTTTGAAAATTCGTGGTTCCGTCTATAATGTCTCCTACGTGGTAGACGGTTTTCCCGTGAGTAGCATCAACGACATTGATCCCAACGACATTGAGAGCATATCCGTGTTGAAAGATGGCGCTTCAGCTGCCGTTTACGGTTTGGCCGGTGCCGGTGGTGTCATCATCATTACCACCAAACGTGGTGAGATCGGAAAAACTAAGGTGACTTACGATGTCTCATACGGTGTCTCCATGAATGCCAACTTTCCGAAATTCATGAACGGACCACAATATGCATATTACTATAATATGGCGCAGATGATGGACCAGCTGGCAAGCGGCGCCATCAAAGACCGCAACGAATACGTACCCTATTATACAAAAGAGAATATCGAAGCCATGACCAACGGCGACCCCACAGACGGATGGGATAACGTGAACTATATAGATAAAGTGTTCGGAACAGGCACCAACCAGAAACACAGTATCACCGTGCAGGGTGGTAACGAGAAAATGCGCTACTTCACTTCTCTTGGCTATATGAAACAGAACGGCAACATTGACAATTTCGATCACCGCCGTTACAATCTGCGTGCCAACATCGAGAGTGAGTTTGCCAAACACTTTAATTTTAAGCTCGGCGTGTCAGGCGTAGTAGGTCGCCGCAGCACTCCTGCTTTCAATTCAGGTGGCGGTGATAACGGTGATGAAGAAGTCGGGTTCCTATCCATTGCCCGCCAAACCATCCAAATGCACCCCTATCTGCCCGAACGCTACAACGGCATGTACACGGCAGCTATCCAGAAAAACACTTCCCTGCCAAACAGTCCGTTGGCCGCAATCTATGAATCCGGCTACAGAAAGACTCGCAGTCTCGAAGGGAATGTCAATCTGGAATTGACCTACAATGTGCCTTGGGTGAAAGGATTGGCACTAAAGGCCAATGGTTCTTACAATTATTCCACATCCCACAATAAGAATCTGAACACCCTTTATTCTGTCATGGGCTATAACAATGGGACATGGAGCAAGTATGAAGATCCGCGTGGCACATCAGACGGTACGGCATTGGGTGAAGGACAGACTACATACGAGCAATTGGTAGGACAAGCCGGCATCAGCTATACCAATAGTTTCGGACTACACAATGTGGAAGCGCTGGCCTTAGTGGAAGCCCGCGACAATAAAAGTCACGGACTTTCTGCATACGCCAAGAATCTCCCTTTCGTTCAACTTCCGGAACTCGGGTTTGGAGTGCCGGCAGAAAACCCCATCGGTGGTTGGAGTGCAGCTTCCCGTACAGCGGGCTATGTATTTCGTTTGAAGTATGACTACGACAGTAAATATATGGCAGAATTCACAGGGCGCTACGATGGTTCTTACAAGTTTTACGGTATGGGCAAACGTTGGGGATTCTTTCCGTCAGCTTCACTGGGCTGGAGAATCTCCAAGGAGAAGTTCATGGAAAATCTTGACTTCATCAACGACTTAAAGGTACGTGCTTCCATCGGTTTGCTGGGCAACGATGCTGTTTCCGAATACGCTTTCCTCAGTACCTATAGCCAATGGGAAAGTGGGGTAATTTATCCCTCTGGGACGTCTGCCGTAAAGTCGTCCGGCATCTATACTAGCGGTATTCCGAATCCTAACCTGACATGGGAGAAAACCCTCTCATGGAATGCCGGCTTTGATGCCACGCTTTGGAACGGGTTACTGAGCATCGAACTGGATGCTTTCTATAATTATACTTACGATGTACTGACCGGTATGGGTGGGGGAAAGCCCTCTTCCATGGGTGGCTACTACCCCACATACGGCAATCACAATGCACTCGATTCAAAGGGTATTGACATACTGCTGAGTCATCGTAGCAAATTCCAGTTGGCAAGAAGTTCTTTGCAATACAGCATCAGCGGTAATCTGACTTACTCCAAGACCCGTTGGCTGAAGTATCTGGATGATCCCAACATCATGGAATGGCAAAAGGTAGTGGGTACGACCTATGGCACCATTTACGGTTGGAAAGCCGACGGACTGTTCCGCTCGGAAGAAGAGATAGACAACTCCGCGTGGTATGGTAGTCGTCCTTGTCTGGGTGACATCAAATATGTGGATATGAATGGTGATGGGAAGATTGACAGTCAGGACCGTGGTGCTTTTGGCCGTTCCAACCGGCCACAGTTGACATTCGGCTTGAATATCGGTGCTTCATGGAAAGGCTTCGATTTTAATGCACTATTCACCGGCGGTGCCCTCTTCGATGTATCTCTGACCGGTACCTATTATAACGGTTACGATGACAATACTATCTGGACACAGACTTTCAAGGAGAGCGCCAACTCTCCTCTCTTTCTCGTGGAGAATGCTTACAGTATTGACAATCCGAATGGAACTTTCCCACGTATCACACTGGGGAGTACCGGTCACGGTGGGGACAATGGTTTGAGTTCTTCTTTCTGGTGGAGAGATGGTAAGTATGTACGCTTGAAGTCCGCACAGATAGGTTATACTTTTCCGAAGATGTGGATGAGCAAACTGAACATTCAGAACCTACGTATCTTCGTGGAAGGCAGCAACCTCTTCACTATCGATGGGTTGCCCGAAGGTATCGACCCCGAATCTCCGGGCGTAAACAACGGTTACTATCCGCAACAGCGTACTGTGATGGGTGGTCTTACTTTAACTTTCTAAAAATAATGAACATGAAAAAAAATATAATAGGGCTATGTTTGATGGGAGCTACGCTATGGCTGGCCTCCTGTAACGACTTTCTTGACATGACTCCCACTAATAGCATCTCAGACAAAAGCATATGGGCTGATGTGACTACAGCCGAGTATTCTGTAAACTACCTATATAGCTACATTTATGACGTAATGGCAAACCAGTGTGTAGCCGGGGAGACAGAAGCGTTGACCGACCAGCTGAAATACGGCTCGTACAATTACAATTCACTCTGTTTTATTCCCAGCGAGATAGCTTACGGTGGAAGCAATCTGACAGCTACCTACGTAGATGCCTATCTGGGCTATTGGGAAAGTAGATACGAAGCTATCCGGAGAACCAATCAGGAGCTGTCTTCTCTGCTAAAATATGGTACATTGTCTGAAGCTGATGCCACCCGCCTGCAGGCTGAAATGCGCTTTATTCGCGCTTATCTTTATTTTGATTTAGTGAAGCGCTACAAAGAGATTATCATTTATAATGAAGATCTTACTGCCATCACTGAAAACAAGGCTGTCAGCACTGAGGAGGAGGGTTGGAATTTCATCCTGCAAGATTTGGAATATGCTGCCGTTAACCTGCCCGAGGCGAAAGATGCCAACGGACGCGCAAACAGAGGACAAGCTTGGGCCTTCATGTCGCGTGCCATGCTCTATGCTGGGCGTTGGGCTGAGGCCAAGAGAGCGGCCGAAGAGGTGGAAAAACTGGGATATACATTGGAAGAAAACTATGCAGACGGCTATATGAAGTCAGTTACTGAAGGAAATAAGGAAGCCATCCTGCAATACTGCTTCGACCGTAAACTGAATATAACGCACAGTTTTGACTTCTATTACACTCCGGGTGGAGACTATACCTTAAATGGACAAATCGGGGGTGGTTACGGTACTCCCTCGCAAGAAATGGTGGAATCATACGAATATGCTGGGAAAGGCGGTTTCCCAGACTGGAGTGCTTGGCATGCTGAAGGTGTAACAGACACTCCTCCATACGAAGAACTGGAACCTCGCTTCCATGCATCTATCCTATATAATGGTGCCGACTGGAAAGACCGTAAAATCGAAACATTTATAGGCGGTTCCGATGGTTTCTGTGTGTGGAATAAGGATCCAGAACCCAAAGGGCGTTCTACTACCGGTTACTATCTACGCAAACGTGTGGACGAGAACCATGATGTTATCAATGAAAAAGGTAGTATACAGCCCGTTACCATTATTCGCTATGGAGAAGTATTACTTAACAAAGCCGAGGCCTGCTACCACTTAAATGATGCTGCCGGTGCCAATGCAGCCATAAAAGCCATTCGTGCACGTGTAGGTTTACCGTATATAGATAAGGCAGGAGATAACTTGTGGAATGCCATTCGTCAGGAACGCAAGATAGAGCTGGCATACGAAGGACAGTGGTATTGGGATCTCCGTCGCTGGAAAGTGGCCAAAGAACAATATCCTATAGGATTGAGTGGCTATCAGTTGCATGGTCTGCGGATAGAAAAGCAACCTAATGGTGACTTTGTATATAATTACGTTTCTGTAGACGATAAAGAACGTAACTTCCCCGAACAGATGTACCGTTTCCCGTTGTCATCCAGCGAGTTGAGCAGTAATGCTGCGGTGACTCAATATCCCGAATGGAAATAACCTATAACAAGTAAGTAATTATGAAAAAGATATATACTTTATTGGCAGGAGCCGTGGCTCTATTCTCTGCCTGTCATGATCCCGAATACGTGCTGCCTACCGCTGACCGCCAGGGGTTCACCAGCTTGACAGCGATCTTCACTTCTGGTCCGTTTATCGACCAGGAAATGGCAAAACTCAACATTTCGGAAAATGAAACGAGCGACCGCTATATTATTCAGGTGCCTTGGTACTATCCTGAGACGTCAGACAATGAAACGGTACAATACATGTCCAATGTGCGCGTACGCGCAGAGCTGCAACCTAACTGTAAAATTGAGCCGGGATTGGGCATCCTCGACTTGACACAGGACAACTACTTCATCTACACCAATGCCCAAGGGGTACAGCATGAAATATGTATTACGGGGGAACGAGTGAAATCGAACAAGTGCGAACTGGTGGCTTTCAACATCGTGGAACCGGTGATTGCCGGTGTAGTGAATAAAAACACCAAAAAAGTATCCCTCATTTCTCCAGATGATTTGTCTGCCTGTCTGGCCGAGGTCCAGCTATCTCCCCACGCCACCATTTCTCCTGACCCATCCATTGCTCCCTTCAACTACAATGTTCCTGTAGAATTTACGGTAACGGCAGACAATGGAGTGGACAAGACTGTTTATACTGTGGCAAAGGAGATTCCTGACAAGATTTCCAAAGGGTTCAATGCCAACCATACAGAATTACTCTTCAACTTCGATCCTGTCTCCAGCTTGGGTGTACCCAATTATTCGGTAGGGGTAGGGCCAACAATAGCCGCTTTGGACGGAAAGTTGATAATCTGTTATGGTGACGGTTCCACACCGATTTGTCTGAACGGCCTAAACGGTTCCAAGATAGGCGAAATCAACATAGGAAATGCCATAGCTGGTAGCGTGACGAACGATGAAGCCGAGAACTTGCTGATAGTGAACCATGCTAACGCCGGTGAAACGGTGAACATCTATCGCACAGCTTCCACAAAAGATGTACCTACGCTATTCCACTCATTCACCAACTCATCTGTGTTCCCAATGGGTTCCAAGATGAAAGTCATCGGCAACATTGATGAGGATGCTACCATCGTCATACCGAATGAAGGAATCTCTGGCGTATCAAGTTGTAGTGAATTTACAGCCATCTTGGTTCGTAACGGTGCTGTTGCCAATGTTGAATCTATAAATATAGCAAACTCGGGTATTGCTTGGGGCGGTGCTCCGGTTAATACAGCTGGTATTGCTGCAGCAGGTATCAATCCGTCAGCAGGTTGGTTCGAATCCATGTACAACCCAAGTTATTTCCACTGGATTAAAGCTGATAGTAGCATTGGTGTCAAGTTGGGTTCCGATTCCAGCGGTTGGGGACTGAACCCGAACTGTATTGACACAAAACGATTCAACAATGCCACTTATGCAGCACTGTTTGTAGTCAGCCACTTCCCACATTGGGGCATGGGACCGCAACTCTACTTATTTGATGCCGATGATCCGTCTTCCATCTCGGGAGACAACGTGTGGGATTCTCCAGCATTGGCCATGAAAAATAATGCCATCGACTGGTATCAGAAAGCCGATACAGGCACTGCTTCAGGTGACGTAGTGATAGCTCCCTCGGCCAATGGTTTCAAGATGT
>CAUTTP010000080.1:0-14097 GCA_963541305.1 uncultured Prevotella sp. | reverse complement strand
ATGTGCAACTTTTTCATCATTAATGACTTATCAAATTAATTCAACCAACGGGTAATTTATCTAATATAGCCCGACTGGCAATAATGGAATGGCGGAGTCGATTTGTGGTGTATGTATTATTACACATTACCCGTTTATGGAATTCCCCCATTTGATATTTTTGTCTCAAAAGGTTGTACATGTCACTGACTTTTAGCAACTTCGTAGCATTCAAATTATTAAGTTCAAATCATCGTATGCGCAACCTATATACAAAAGTCGTCAAAATACTTGAGATATGCAAGTAATTTTCTCATAATCTCGTTAATATACAAGGTAATCTCACAAGTTCCGGATTTCGGCTTCTGTGCTTCGCAACACATATATTACTTTGTGAATATAAGCTGCACGTAGTCTGTAGGTTAAGCGGGGGTATGCATTCTTATGACTTATCAAAAGCGAGTGTGGCAGACACCAATTACATGAATCATTGGTAAAAGTAGTGTGCTGACCGTCTTGCAACATGTAAACTACATCAATAATAAGCCTATCGACAGAATTAAGTACGCACTAATTTAATTCCGTCGACTCTCTCAGAATTATCTTGACAAACACCCTCTGGAGAATCGCGTGTAGCAAAATTGAAAAACTTTTGTCCGAAATACGCGAAAATTAGAGGGGTTTTCGTAAACCTCAAAGCATCAGTGAGTTACGAGCGAAAAGTAAGAATATGCCATAGATATTCATCTTTTCGTCTTGCGATAGCATAGCTTTCGCATCGCGAAAGCACCGTTATCGCGATACGAGAACATTGAGATCGCACGGCGATTAGGCCGTTATCGCGATGCGAAAGCTATGCTATCGCAACCCCACCTCAAAATTTTCGACCTTCCGCGACCCGAATCTTGCCTGACCGCCCCTATTTTTCGCTCTAGAATGAACGAAAATCTGAACGAAAAAACTGTAATGAATTCTTGACAAACCCAGAAAGAAAGAGAGTAGGGCAAGTACCAACTCTTCTTACTCTCTCAACTCCTAAAGAGGGGAGACACATCCTCCCGACAAAACGTTTTTCGACTGTTTTTTTGACATAATGGAACTATCGAAAAAAAGTTAAAATATTTGCTTTCTGTTTTCTTTTTATTATCTTTGCAAAAAAGAAATGGCTTTTAATATAAACATACTTAACGTTGGTCGGGATGAAAGAATAGGGAGTGCCTTCAATGAACTGTTCCGTATTATACACTTAACGGAATCGGCAGAAGAAGCTATAGAATGGGATTTTAGCTCTACAAGTTTTTTGCACCCTTTCTTTGTTGCCCCACTTGCAATTTTTTTAGATAATAGCAAGAAAGATATTTCGTGCACAGGTTTCAAAACTTCAATAAGTGGCTATTTTAGCGCAATCAAGTTTGAGAACACTTATGATGCCTCGCAACTCAATAGTTTAGAATCGCTAAACAGTTATTTGAAGAAAAGCTATATACCTATATCGAAGTTCAAGATAAAGGGGAGCGACATAGATAAAATAGAAGATATTCTGCAGCAACTGATTGAAAAACAGTCAAAGGTGGCGCTTGATATGAAAAACCCCATATCACATCTTCTTAGCGAGCTGATAGATAATATAGGTGAACATTCTGGGAGTGAATATGGATATCTGTTTTGTCAGAAAGTTAAACAGGAGCTATATATAGTTATAGCCGATGTTGGGCGAACCATATATGGTAGTTATGTCGACACAGGTAAATATCTGAACGAAATAGGAGACGACGAGGCAAAAGCCTTGAAGATAGCCAATGACGGATATTCAACAAAGGATAGGCCAGAGGCCGAAAACAGGGGATATGGAATTTCCAAATCAAGAGAAATGGTTGTGGATGGGCTTGGCGGAGCGTTCTTCATGCTTTCAGGAACAGCATTCTACCGGCATGACAAAAATGGAGCAAATATTGTAAATATCCCGAAAGAATACAGATGGGATGGCACAATAGCACTGATAAGGATCCCCCTCAAAGCCCCTGACGTTTTTGATTTTTACAAATATGTAGAATAAAAGAAAGGATATAAATATGGCAACGATTATTTTAAAAAAATTAGTTGGAGCAGAAGCACGCACAAGATCCTTAGTTTCGAAAATTAGGCGTCTTATAGAAAACAAGGAGCCCTATATAATTGATATGAGTGGGGTTGAGTTCATTTCAAGGTCATTTGCCGACGAGCTTTACAATTTAGAAATAGACAATGATAACATCAAGTTTGCGAACAGGTCAAAACATGTTGCTAAAATGATGGAGGTGGTTAAGAAAAGTAGAAGTGGCGAAAGAGTGAGGGATGAGTTGAGAAATGAAGTGTCAGACATGTCTTCAATAGATAAGTTTAAAGCATTCTTGCAGAACATTTGATAATATTACGCTCCCCTTTATCTTATTTCTTTATTCCAGCTCGCAACCAATCTGTGAGCAAATTTCCTGCATGTCTCAAGAAATTTTACGAATATTGCAGACAAGTTGTCAACAATTAGGTGATATGCAAGGCTTTCGATATATAAACAAGCGTAGTATTCTAATCGGCCGATGGGCTGATTCTTTTTTGGGGCACGACATCAAATTCACAAACAAACACAGCTTATGGATGAGGCAACATGTGTGAAACTTCTACAGAGACATGGCATCAAGCCGACGAGCAACCGCATCGTGGTGGTGAAGGCTTTGGCGGCAAGAGAGCATCCGTCTTCTATCAGCGATCTGGAAACGCAGATACAAACCATCGACAAGAGTGGTATTTTCAGGAGTCTGATGCTCTTTCGAGAGCACCATCTTGTGCATTCGCTCGAAGATGGCAATGGCGGTGTGAAGTATGAGCTGTGTCTGAGCTATGACGAGGATGGCAACGATGACGACATGCATGTACATTTCTTCTGCGAGCAATGCCATCGGATATTCTGTTTCTACGAAACTCCTATCCCCGTCACCGACATGCCCGAAGGGTATGTGATGAATACCATCAACTACATGGTAAAAGGTATCTGCCCTGATTGTGCCAAGAAAGGAGCACGGCAGAAGAAATGAGTCACCGTCACTTTGTTCAGCAACTTCTCTCATGGTATGCTGCCAATGGGCGCGACCTGCCGTGGCGACACACCAAGGATCCGTATGCGATATGGCTGAGCGAAATAATCCTTCAGCAGACGCGTATAGCACAGGGCATGGCCTATTGGGAGCGGTTCATGGCGCAATACCCTACGGTGCACGACCTTGCAGCGGCATCTGAGGATGAGGTGTTGCGGCTGTGGCAGGGGTTGGGCTATTACAGCAGGGCGCGCAACCTGCACAAAGCCGCAGGGCAGATAGTGGCGCTGGGGCATTTTCCCGATACGTTGGAAGAAATCCGCCGGCTCAAAGGCGTGGGCGACTATACGGCAGCGGCCATCGCCGCCTTTGCCTTCGACCTGCCTGCAGCTGCCGTCGATGGCAATTTCTACCGCGTGCTGTCACGCGTCTACGGTATCGACACCCCCATCAATTCCACGGAAGGCAAAAAGGAGTTTCAAGAGTTGGCACAAGAGATGATTACCTCTCCGACCTTCAACTCTGCCATGATGGATTTTGGCGCCATGCAATGCACACCCAAGTCGCCGGCCTGCAGCAGTTGTCCGCTCGGCGAGGAATGCGTGGCACTGCGACAAGGACGTGTTGATGAGTTGCCCGTGAAGCTCAGGAACACGAAAGTGAAGACGCGACAACTGACATACGTCTGCATGAGATGCAAGGGGCAGATAGCCGTCCGGCAGCGCGGAGCGGGCGACATCTGGCAGGGGCTGTGGGAGTATGTGCTCTTTGAGAATCGGGAACTTCCCCATTGGGAGGGCAGAATCACCCTGATAGCCCATCAGGTCAAGCACGTGCTGACGCATCGGATTATCTTGGCCGACTTCTATCTGTTGGAGACAGAGTGTCGACCCGATCTGCCTGCCGGGTATATCTGGATAGATGAGAAAGATTTTGCCAACTATGCCATACCACGACTTATCGAGATTCTCTGGGAGCACCTCACAATTCACGACAGCATAAGCGGATAGGAGGAAACGGCAGCATCGGCCGGTGAAGAGACAGGGCACAAGCCTTTACTGCGGTAGCGGGGCGGCCAACAAAGACGGTGTCGCCCGCAGCGAACGCCAAGAATACGGTGGCGGTGGCAACTTTTATGATTCCCACATACATATTATAAATTAGTTTTTGTAATTTTGCACCGGATAAAATAAATATTGATTGATGGAAGAAAAGATTTTTAAACGCACGACCGTCACTGCCGCTCTGCCATACGCCAACGGCGGTATTCACATCGGGCACTTAGCCGGTGTGTACGTTCCCGCCGACATCTATGTACGCTACCTCCGCTTGAAGAAGAAGGAAGTGATGTTCATCGGCGGCAGCGACGAGCATGGAGTGCCCATCACTATACGCGCCCGAAAGGAAGGGCTTACGCCGCAGGATGTGTGCGATCGCTATCACGAGATGATTAAATCCTCGTTTGAGGAGTTTGGCATCTCATTCGACATCTACAGTCGCACCACATCAAAGACACACCATCAGTTTGCATCCGATTTCTTCAGGAAGCTCTACGATGATGGCAAGTTGGTGGAGAAAGAGACGGAGCAGCTCTACGATGAGGATGCGCACCAGTTCTTGGCCGACCGCTACGTGATGGGCACATGTCCCCACTGCGGTAATGCCAATGCCTACGGCGACCAGTGCGAGAAGTGCGGTTCCGACCTCAGCCCGATGGAACTCATCAATCCTCACTCTACCATTTCGGGTTCCAAGCCCGTGGTGAAGAGCACCAAGAACTGGTATCTCCCGCTGAACAATTATCAGGAGTGGCTGAAACAGTGGATATTGGACGGCCACAAAGAATGGCGCCCCAATGTCTACGGACAGTGCAAGAGCTGGCTCGACCTCGACCTGCAGCCCCGCGCCATGACGCGCGACCTCGACTGGGGCATTCCTGTGCCCGTGAAAGGGGCCGAGGGCAAGGTGCTCTACGTTTGGTTTGATGCACCCATCGGCTACATCTCCAACACGAAAGAGCTTTGCGACAACAAACCCGAACAATGGGGCGCATGGCAGAAATGGTGGCAGGATGAGAGCACACGCCTCATTCACTTCATCGGAAAGGATAATATAGTGTTTCATTGTCTCATCTTCCCAACGATGCTCAAGGCTCACGGCAATTATATCCTGCCCGATAACGTACCGGCTAACGAGTTCCTGAACTTGGAAAACGACAAGATCAGTACCTCGCGCAACTGGGCTGTTTGGCTGCACGAATATCTTGCAGACTTCCCCGGCAAACAAGACGTTCTGCGTTACGTGCTCACCGCCAACGCCCCCGAGACCAAGGATAATAACTTCACATGGAAGGATTTTCAGGAGCGCAACAATTCCGAACTGGTGGCTGTCTATGGCAATTTCGTAAATCGCGCGATGCAGCTCACCACCAAATATTGGGGTGGGGTGGTGCCCGCCTGTGGTGAATTGCAGGAAGTAGACCGGCAGGCCATTGCCGAATTTAAGGACGTGAAGGAGAAAGTGGAGCAGTATCTCGATGTGTTCAAGTTCCGTGAGGCACAGAAAGAGGCCATGAATCTGGCGCGAATCGGCAATAAATATATCACCGAATGCGAGCCATGGAAGGTATGGAAAACCGACCCTAAGCGTGTGGAGACCATCTTGTACATCTCGCTCCAGTTGGTGGCTAACCTCGCCATCGCTTTCGAGCCCTTCCTGCCTTTCAGCAGTAAAGACCTGCGCGACATGCTCAACATCAAGGAGTTCGACTGGGGAGAGCTGGGCAACACCGACCTCCTGAAGGCCGGACACCAATTGGCAGAGCCACATCTGCTCTTTGAGAAGATTGAGGACGAGGTCATTCAGGCACAGCTCGACAAACTTGCAGCCACCAAAAAGGCTAACGAGGAAGCCGAGGCAGCTAAGGATTACAAGGCTTCGCCTATCAAGGAGAACATCGCTTTCGAGGATTTCGAGAAGCTCGACATCCGTGTAGGGCATGTCAAAGCCTGTGAGAAAGTGACGAAGAGCAACAAGCTCCTCAAGTTTACCATTGATGATGGCAGCGGTACAGACCGCACCATCCTCTCGGGCATCGCCAAGTTTTACGAGCCCGAGCAGCTGGTGGGCAGGGATATTCTCTTCGTGGCCAACCTTGAATCTCGCAAGATGATGGGCATTGAGAGCTGTGGGATGATTCTGAGTGCTGCCGATTTCGACCATTCGCTCACGGTCACCACCACGCTCGGCGAGGTGAAGCCCGGCTCGCAGGTAGGGTAATCATTATAAGACAATAATGAAAAGAGGTTTGACTCTGGCCATCTTGATGGTTATTACCGTCTTGGTCAACGCGCAAATGCTGGAACCCGTGAAGTTTACCACCCAGCTCAAAACCAACAATACGGCTGAGGGTGAGATTGTTTTCACAGGCAAGATAGATAAGGGATGGCACGTCTATTCTACCAACTTAGGTAGCAACGGCCCTATTTCAGCCACATTCAACGTATCGAAACTCGACGGTGTGGAGCTGGTGGGCAGGCTTATTCCTAAGGGCAACGAGATCTCTGCATTTGACAAACTCTTTGAAATGACATTGCGTTATTTCGAGAACAACGTGCAGTTTGTACAGAAAGTGAAGTTTACCAAGCCCAACTATACCATCGATGCTTATCTGGAATACGGCGCCTGCAACGACCGGAGCTGCCTGCCTCCGACGAGCGTGGAGTTCAGGAATGCAGGCAAAAGCCCTGCCGTGACAGAGACGAAGGCTAAGGAAGGCATGAAAGAGAAGGAGGCGCCGAAGCCTGAAGCAGCAGTCGCCGTAGACCAATCTGCCGCTGATTCCATTGTCAAACCACAGGCCGACTCCGCCGCCCGGGCAGCCGTGACAGCTGGTGCCAACCTTGCAAACTTGGAGAAGAATGCGCTTTGGACACCCGTCATCAAGCAGTTGCAGGCGCAGGGCGATGCCAACAACATTGCCAACCGCTCTTTGCTGTATCTGTTTTTCATGGGTATCGTGGGTGGACTGCTTGCACTCGTGATGCCTTGTATATGGCCGATCATCCCCATGACTGTCAGTTTCTTCCTCAAGCGGGCGAAAGAAGACAGGAGGAAGGGTATCCGCGATGCCGTTATCTACGGCATTGCCATCGTAGTTATCTATCTTGCGTTGGGTATCGGCGTAACCGCTCTCTATAGACCCAGCACCCTCAACGCGCTCTCGACCAATGCCTTTTTCAACATCTTTATCTTCTTGCTGCTGGTAGTTTTCGCCTTCAGCTTCTTCGGATGGTTTGAGATTAAGCTGCCCGACAGCTGGGCAAACAGTGTAGACTCCAAAGCAACCAAGACCACAGGACTGCTCTCCATCTTCCTCATGGCATTCACTTTGGTGCTCGTGAGCTTCTCGTGCACAGCTCCGATCGTTGGTCTGCTCCTTGTAGAGACCGTAACATCGGGCAACTGGATCGCTCCCGCCGTGGGCATGCTGGGCTTTGCTTTGGCATTGGCCATACCCTTCACGCTCTTCGCCATGTTCCCCACGCTGATGAAACGCAGCCCGAAGAGCGGTTCGTGGATGACGCAAATCAAGGTGGTGCTCGGCTTCATCGAGTTGGCTTTTGCCCTTAAGTTCTTCAGCGTGGCCGACCTTGCATACGGCTGGCACCTGCTCGACCGCGAGGTGTTTCTCTCGCTTTGGATTGTCATCTTCAGCGCATTGGGCTTCTATCTCATCGGCTGGCTGAAGTTCCGAGAGGATGAAGTGGGGGGCGACATCCACAAGCCGATGCCCGTACCCGCCATCATGTTGGGGCTGTGCTCGCTGGCTTTTGCCGTCTATATGGTTCCCGGACTTTGGGGCGCGCCCTGTAAGGCGGTGTCGGCCTTTGCTCCTCCCATCAACACACAGGACTTCAACCTCAACACCAAGACCGTCGAGGCGCATTACAAAAACTATGAAGAAGGTATGGCTGCTGCCAAGGCGCAGGGCAAACCCGTGCTGCTCGATTTCACAGGCTTTGGTTGCGTGAACTGCCGCAAGATGGAGGCGGCCGTATGGACTGACCCGGCGATAGCTTCAAAGTTGGAGAAAGACTTTGTGCTCATCTCGCTTTACGTTGACGACAAGACCCCGCTGCCCGAACCGATAGAGGTGGAACTCAACGGCCGGAAGCAGACCTTGCGTACCATTGGCGACAAATGGAGCTATCTGCAAAGCTATAAGTTCGGTTCCAACACACAGCCCGACTATATCCCCCTCGACAACGACGGCAACCCACTGAACGGCACTTACGGCTACAAGGAGGACATCCCCGCCTATGCAGCGTTCCTCGACAAGGCGCTACAAGCATATAAGAAGAGGAGCATAACCTACTGATATATTTCCCTTCAGCGCTTCATTGTATTTTCTCCGTACCCGTTTCACCACGGCATCACGCCCTTTTGGCGACGTACGGCGTCCGGTGTACGTGCGTACAGCGTTCGGCGTACGTGCGTATGGCGTTCGACGTACGTGCGTATCTCGAACGACGCACGCCGTCAGAAACACGAAAAAGGCATGCCGTTTGGTACATACGGCGCTCAGGCAAGCCCCTGTTATGGGAACCGATATATGAAAATGGCTGAGCTGTCAATATGTCAACAGGCTTTTACTTGAACCTCTTGCTGTATTTTCCACGGAATATCCAGCCCGGCGTAACCAGTTCCGCGGCACCTGCGTCAATCGCTATCCATTGTCTGAACACCTCGATTTCTTGCGCCGGCGTAAATCCCTGCGCCAACAAAAACGCCTTGTTGCCATCAGCATCGCGGGCTTCGTCCACGATGAGCACCGTGTGTCCGGGATAGCCGCCATTGATAATCACGTCGCCGATGGTTAGTTCCGACACGCGAATAGCTGCCAGCTCTTTCTCCAAAGAGGCAGTGCCGGCATACAGAAATACGAGGCTGAGGTAGCGGCGGAACGCCTTGTACGAATAGTCGGCGGCTGCATCTTTCGACCAAGAGCATTGCCATGTGCGCTGATTGATGTGAATGCGCTCGCCTTTAGCCCACCAGATATAGTCTGCCCTAAACCCGTTGGTAAAATTGAAATGTATCTTGTCATACTGTTTGGTCTGCCAAAGCCACGCCGCACGGAGATATATAATGGCATCGGCGCACTGCTCTGCGCCGGCGTGTCCGAAGTCTACGTCCACCACCGCCCCGCGATACGCCTGCTCCTTCACGCTGCCGTTATAATAGTGTAAGTCGCTCCCTTCAGGTTTCAAAGGCAGATTTTGCAGATAAGATGCAAAACTGTTTTCCTGCGTTTTTACCCGCTGATAGCCTGCGGGAGGCAGGAACCGATCTTTCAGGATATTGCTGTTGGCCGGTGTACCCGCATCGGCGGTCACCTGTGCATTGCCTGTTTCTGCCGTCCGGGCGGGCGCAGCCTTGCCTTTGCAAGCGATGGTTGCCGTCACAAATGCTATGGGCAGCAGCGATAGGAAGATAATTTTTCGTCTCATGTTTTCATTTTTTTGAGGAGGAGTACAAGCCTCCTAAGTTAGGAGGTTGGAGGTCTGAACGACCTGATTTGGGTGTTAACTTACAGGAAGTGCTATGGTTCAGACCCCCAACCCCCTAACTTAGGGGGCTTGTGTACCATCGGATAGTATTGCCATCAAACATTTGGGTGCGCACAAGCTGCGCTTCGGCGGGCAAGGCAGGCGCATCCACACCATCTTCTACACGGAATGGCGCCGTCTCCACCCGTATCTCATCCCACAGGCCACGGGCTATGAAGCCCTGTAGTGTGTTGGCACCGCCTTCTACAACGAGGCTCTGCTTCTTGGTTGCATACAGATGCGCCAGCACCGCATCAATGCTGTCGAACTGCCGGAAACCATCGCGAATATTGTCGCCATGATGCGACAGCACCAGTCGTTCGGGGTCTCGGCCAGCCCATTCTCGTACATTCAGCGACGGCTTATCACTCTCCAATGTACCGCGTCCCACCAGTATCGCATCATTTTCGGCACGAAGCTGATGGACAAGCATGCGAGTGAAAGGAGTGGAGATGGCCAGTGGGGCAGATCCGCGGAGGCGGCCAATCTTTCCGTTTACCGTCTGCGCCCACTTCAATATGATATAAGGCCGCTTGGCAGTTTGTACGGTAATAAACCGTTTGTTGAGCGAGAGGCACTCCTGCTCCAGCACGCCCACCGTCACCTCAATACCGGCTTCGCGTATGCGCTGCACACCACGCCCCTGCACTTTCGCAAAGGGATCGATGCAACCACATACCATCCGGCGCACGCCCTTGCGCACAATGAGATCGGCGCAAGGAGGGGTCTTGCCCCAATGCGAGCAAGGCTCCAGACTGACATAGACGGTGGCGCCCGCCAACAGCGGCTCATCTTCTGCACGCACCGATGCAAAGGCGTTTACCTCCGCATGCCCTTCCCCGCATCTCACATGGTAACCCTCACTGATAATCCTACCGTCACCGCTCACTATCACCGCCCCTACCATAGGGTTCGGCTTTGCGTTCTGTCGCCCGTTCTCTGCCAGTTGCAGACAACGGCGCATGAACATTTCGTCTGTTTCTTGTTGACCCATGAGTTTATTTTACTAACTTTGCAATATGACTTATACCGACCTTTGGCACCGCATCGCTCCTCTCTATGGCAACCAAGAGGCGCAGGCCGTCATCCGCTTGGTGCTCAGCGAGCAATATGGGTTGTCGCTGACCGATGTCGTATGTGGCAAAGTTAGCGAATTGGCCTTAGACCGGCAAGCAGAATTGGAAAAAATCATGCGCCGACTTGAATTGGGCGAGCCTGTGCAGTATGTGTTGGGCAAGGCAGAATTTTGCGGGCGCAGTTTTCAAGTTGGGGAAGGCGTACTCATCCCCCGACCAGAAACGGCACAACTCTGTCGCATGATTGCAGAGACACACCCGCAAGCCGCAGGCATTCTCGACATCGGCACAGGTTCGGGGTGTATCGCCATCACCTTAGCACTCGACATTCCACAAGCTCAGGTGACCGCATGGGACATCAGCCCGGAGGCATTGGACATAGCCCGGAACAATGCCGAACGGCTCGGTGCAAAGGTCAACTTTCAGCTCCATGACGCCTTGCAATACGGCGGAAACGATACCGAGACGATGGCGGCAACTCACACTCCCATCAAGCGGAAATATCAAATCATCGTGTCCAATCCGCCTTACATTGCCGACAAGGAGCGTCACGACATGGATCCGCACGTGCTCGGACATGAGCCCCACTTAGCCCTCTTCGTACCCGATGAAGACCCGCTCTGCTTCTATCATGCCATCGCCCGATATGCCCATTCGGCATTGCAGTTTGGTGGGTATCTCTACTTTGAGATAAACCCGCTATATGCCGAAGAACTGTGGCAAATGCTGACAAGAAAAGGATTTGATGACGTGGAGCTGATAGAGGATGATTATGGCAAAAAGAGATTTGTGCAATGCACGATGCGCAATTCATAATTTACAATTTACCATTGATGATGCTATGGAAATAACAGAAGAAAAAGCGCGTGCCTCTCTCGCTGCCCTCTGTTCCAAGGGCGAGCACTGCACAGGTGAACTGACCGAGAAAATGCGCAAATGGAACATACCCGAGGAGGCTCGCCTGCGTATCATCGATTATCTGGTGAGGCATCGCTTTATCGACGACAGCCGCTTTTGTCGGGCTTTCATCAACGATAAGGTGAAGTATGACAAGTGGGGACGACACAAGATAGAGCAGGCGCTATGGATGAAACATATATCATCGGATATATCTCGCCCCATCCTCGATGCCGTGCCCGATGAGGATTACCTGCAGGTGCTGCGCCCGATGCTCAAGGCCAAATGGCGTACCATCAAGGCCGCAACCGACTACGAACGGAGCATGAAGCTCATCAAATATGCCATGGGGCGTGGTTTCGAGATTCGCCTCATCCGACAATGTATCGACAATGCCGACGACATTAACGATATAGAAGATGAGAATTAGTTTCTTACATCGTGTATTCGACCTGATTGCACCGCGCAGTTGCAGCGTCTGCGAGCGGCGTCTCGCTCCCGAGGAGGAGTATATCTGCGCGCGCTGTCGGTTGCATCTGCCCCGTACCGACCACCTGCTGCATCCCTATGACAACGAGCTTGCCAAAGTGTTCTGGGGTAGGGTGAAGTCCATCGAGAAGGCTGTGGCATACCTCTACCATCAGGCCGGATCACAGTCGAGCTACCCCATTTACACTATGAAATACTTTCACCGCCCGGAGATAGGTCGGCATCTCGGACAGGTGATGGCGAAAGAAATGAGCGCCGCCGCATTCTTCGACGACATTGACCTCATCATCCCCGTACCCCTCGCACCCAACCGGCAGCGTGAGCGCGGCTATAACCAGAGCGAAATGATTGCCCGAGGGATAGCGGAGGTATGCGGCAAGCCTCTCGTCATCGATGCCCTGCGTCGACGCAACTTCACTGAAAGCCAGACATCCAAAGACCGATGGGAACGTAACGAGAATGTGGCTCATGTATTCTCGCTTCATCATTGTGACAAGCTCTGCTGTACCCACATCCTTCTCGTGGACGACATCGTGACCACAGGTGCTACCATCTGTGCCTGCGCCAATCTGCTGGAGCAGGTAGAAGGAGTGAAGATTAGCGTGGCAGCAGTAGGAACGGCACAGCAACCCCTCCCCCTACAATTATGAATTGTGAATTATGAACATCTCCGATATCATCCTCTTGGATAGACCGCCGGTATATGCCGACCACCAATACTTCGCCATCTCACCCATGGAGCATTATCCCGAGATGATGGAAGGCCTGCGCATGGGATTCCTGCTCATGCTCTACTGTATGGAGGGCGATCTGCAGGTGCGACTCGACGACAATAACTATACCCTTGCGGCAGGCGATTGTCTTATCTGTCCGCCTCACTCGATGCTTAGCATCACCCATCACAAGGATAGTCTCACCACACTCGTCGGATTCTCCATGGAGGCTGTCACCCGCATGCTCACGGGGGGCGACCGCGTATGGCGCGTGCTATCTGCGCTCATTCAAAAGACACTCATCAACAATGAACCACGCTACCTCCATGCACGTATCGCCACCTTTCTCAACACCCTGCGCTATCGTACGCGCAGCAATGACCTTTATATTGATGAGGTAATCTATCACCATTTTGCCTCCCTTTTCTTTGATGTAGTCAATGACTTGCACGTGCCCGCCCCCAGTGCCGTCACCTCACAAGACATCGGGCGACATCAGCGCACACAGTTCATCTATAACCGATTTCTCGCCCTACTCAACGAGGACGAAGGGCGTAATCGCAGTGTACAATACTTTGCCGAGAAACTCTTCATCACGCCTAAATATCTTTCCAAGATTACCAAAACCTACACCCAACGACCCGCCCTCGACCTTATCATCGAGTATGCAGCCAACCGCATCAAGACCGAACTGCGCTATACCGACAGACCAATGAAAGACATTGCCGATCATTTCCGATTCGAGAACTATCCAAATTTCTGCAAGTTTGTGAAACAATATATCGGCACGACACCACAGGAATATCGAAGAAGACAGGACGAGACAGATAATTCACGTGCGAATATTTTTTGATTGATAAAAACAGATTATCAATCTTTTATAGTACCTTTGCACGGTCCATACCCCCGCTTTTGCGGATTCTTGGATACAGATATTTAACCGTATCGGTTTCTTTAAAGGTTTCGCATAGAATAGTCCAGCCAGACATACACGATAAATCTCGGGGAATACAGATACGTCTATGCTATAAGGCGTACCGTGCGTTTCATTGTGAGGTTATTTTTGAGCGGACAGCCTTATACGAAAACGGAAGAGACAAGGATACGTTTTTATCAGATTTTACCAACGATTTCAAATGTTCGGCCAAGAATGAAAAATCAAATAAAAAATCTGTTTGCTCATGTTGTATGTTTAATCTAACAATGACATGGGTAAACAAAGACTTTTCTTCGCAGATGCTTTGAAAGCATTTGCCATTCT
>CAUTTP010000079.1:0-14220 GCA_963541305.1 uncultured Prevotella sp. | reverse complement strand
CACCGAACGCCGTATGCACGTACACCGAACGCCGTATGCACGTACACCGAACGCCATACGCACGTACACCGAACGCCGTACGTGCCCGGCAGAGCGAGAAGCGGCGCTCTGCCGGGCAATTTGGCCGGCGCATGAAGATGATACGGCAAATGCTAACGGGCGGATTTGCATGTTTACTTTCACTTTTAGCAGACACCAATAGAAATAAAAAGCATGAGGTTTACGACGCAGGTACTATTATCTCTCCTTGGTTTTCTGGGCTTCTTCCTTACTATCGAAGCCCAGAACAGCCTTTCTTTCCACCGACTTACAAGAGCCGACGGGCTGTTGCATGATAATGTTACCTGTATCGCCCAAGATTCTTTAGGCTATATTTGGATGGGGACACACCGCGGAATCAACCGTTTTGACGGCTATTCCATTGATTCCTACAAGTATAAAATCAAGCAGCAGAATATCGTTCCCATAAATCGTGTATACAGCATACAGGCTATGGGACGTTATCTCTGGCTGGCAACAGAGGGCGGTCTGGCCTGTTTTGACACCTACACTAAGAAATATACAACTTACGACATTGCCGACAAGATTACAACAGACTTCTTCAGAGCCGTGAAAAACATCCAACTCTCCACGCTCAAGAATCACATCTGGCTGATTTCCGATAATCAGATCAGACTGCTGAAAGTCTCACAGCCCAGCAATGGCAGACACCCTACCATCAGTTCTGTCAGAATTGGGGGCAGTAGCGGGTTCGTCAGTGTAGACATGAATCCGAAAGTAGCGGAGAACGGAAAAGGGATTATATGGTTCTCCGATAACAGAAATATATCTGTTTACCGTTATAATTCCAACGACAACATTGTGTATGTCGGCAATATCGAACAACATGATTTTTCCGGAATACGTGATATGGTATATCAAGATGGCTACCTGTGGATTATTTCTCAAGAAAAACTAATCCGGTACAAGGCTTTCGGCAACGGACAATTAAAGAAGGAGGCGGAGAACAGTTTCAAGACCCATGGCGGCTTGATAACCTTAAAGCCGAACACAAATAATATTTGGATTGCAGCCAGCGACCAACTGTTAAGCGTTAACAAGCGGAACCTGAAAGATGTGCATGTTTTCATTCACTCTTCGCAGCATCCCAACTCGGTTGTCAACGACATTAACAATATCTTCATTGACAAGAAAGACAACATTTGGGTCTCGGGATGGATGTCAGGTGTTGCTTATACGCACACACACCAGTACCTATTCCACACACTTAGATATACCCCACAACAACAATCACCGGCTTTGGGGAATGCCGAATTCATCAGCGCATTGCATTATGACACTGATGGCTATGTGTATATCGGGCGTAAATTCGGAGGAATCAGCAGGCTAAACACCACTACCAAGCAAATAGAGTGGAATTATTGTGTCCGTCCTGAATTACTTAACAGCATCACTTGTCTGGAATCAGACAAGGAGAATCTTTATGCCGGAATCGGAAATACCGTCATTGTGGTCAACAAATTCTCAAAGAATATAGTACAAATACAGCCCACCAGCAACAAAGGGTATATCTTCTGGCTAAGCTTTGACAAGTTCAACAGATTGTGGGCTGCCACCTATGCAGGATTGGAATGTATGGAAAATGCAGCAGGGAGATGGAAAACCAGAATGTCATTCACATCCGGTTCTCCCTTCCCCTACCGTCTGTCAACCAACTATCTCCATAACATTTACTATGACAAAGAGACCAATGAACTTATTATAACTTCCACATCGGGCATAAACAGAGTCATCTTAGACAGTAAAGGTAATGTACAGAACATTGTCAGCTACACTTCCAACAGTTCTTCTGCCAGCCTAAGCAATAATTTTACATGGGCTATTGACAAAGGGGCGAAAGGTGTTTACTGGGTAGGAACTATGGGAAGCGGCCTCAACAAGATATCTTTCGTTGACCATTCAAGCAAGAAGAATAGCTATAAGGCAGAGCATTTCGGCATCAGCGAGGGGGCAGAGAGTGAAGATATAGAAGCAATTGAGGTAGACAAATACGGGAGAGTATGGTGCAGCGGATTCAAGTTGGGGTATTTCGATGAACAAATAAAACGGTTTAAGACTTTTAATACCAACGACGGACTGCAAGGAGTTACGTTTGCCACCTCCAGTTCAACGCGAGATGCACAGGGAACGCTCTACTTTGGGGGAGCCAACGGCCTCAACTATTTCCTACCCGGAAACGAGAACAACTTCCCGTCTTCTAAAACCATTTACTTTACACACCTCATTGTCAATGAAAAGGTCATCGACACCGGAATTGAATATACCAAGAACGTAACTCTTCAATACCCTGACAACAACTTTACTGTAGACTTCACAACGCTCGATTACAATACAGCCCACCATACCAGATTCAGATACAAGATAGACGGGTATGATGAATGGCATGAAGTAAAAGCGGGTGAAAGGCCATCAGTGACCTATCAGAACCTGCCTTATGGACATCATACCCTATTGGCAGAAGCCGGAGATTGGGCTGATTGGAGTGGAGACATCTACCAATTAGATATTAACGTAGTTCCTCCGTTCTGGAGAACATGGTGGGCTTACCTTATTTATCTGCTTATCGTAGGCATATTGACCTATCTTGGCATCCGCTACTTCATCAAATGGACACAGATGAAGAACTTTATTGCCATGCGAAAGCAGAAAGAACGTCATCGGGAGGAGATGATTCAGATGAAAACCCGTTTCTTCATGGATGTGTCACACGAGTTCCGCACACCGCTGACACTCATCAACCACGCTGTCCAAGAACTAAAGGAAGAAGATTCATCTGCTACCAATAAATATGTCAATACCATCCTGCGCAATTCTCGGTTACTATCAAATATGATTAACGAGCTGCTTGATTTCCACAGAGCAGACTTGAAGTCACTGAAGCTTCATACAACGGACACCAACATATCACAATATATTTCCGACCTCTACGACGAGTTTTCACTGTGGGCACAAACTGCCGATATCGAACTGCAACTGGACATTCACACTCCTAACCTGCAGGCATGGATAGACGAAGAGCAGGTAAGCAAGATTCTGCGCAACATCATTTCAAACAGCCTTCACTACACACCGAAGGGTGGAAGTGTAGAGATTACCGTTGACTCTGGCTACTATCAATCCACACTACCACAACATAAAGATTTCTACGAATACATTTCCTGCATGGAAAAGGGGCAGCAACTCATCATCAGGATTTCCGACACAGGTACCGGTATCCCCAAGAAAGAACTGCCAACGGTATTTGACAGGCTCCATCAGGTGGAGAATACCAATACACAAAACAAGGGAACAGGTATCGGGTTGGCGCTTGTCAAGTCGCTTATTGCCCTCCATCATGGTGGAATCATTATTAGCAGCAGCCTCGGAATAGGTACAGAGACTATCATCTTCCTGCCCCTCACCACCCAATATCTCAAGGAGGAAGAAAGGAGAGCCTCTACAGACTTCAACGTAAAAGAATACCTTACCACAACATATACTCCCGAATACGAGACAACCGAAAATACGCTTACCGAAGAAGAAATACAAGGTAACAAGCCAATAATTCTGTTGGTAGAAGATAATGAAGATGTGCTGATGATGCTTCAGGAATATTTTCGAAGGGAATACAACATTCTTCTGGCAAGAGACGGCAAAGAGGCTTTACTGAAGTGTAAGGCAATACCGCCCGACCTTATCATATCCGATGTGATGATGCCCAATATGGATGGCTTAGAATTGTGCGCGACATTGAAAAACACCATAGCCACCTGCCACATTCCTATAATCCTGCTAACTGCTATCACACAGGAAGAAAAACAAGTCGAAGGACTTGAGATGGGAGCCGATGCTTATATTCCCAAACCCTATAATCCGCGGATTCTGAAAGCCAACGTACAGAACCTTATCGCCAAAAGCCGTCTTATCAGAACCAGCATGCACCTCAGTGAAAACCTACGGGAGAAGATTGAGAATGAGAAAGACCTTCAGCTCTTTGACCATTTCAATCGGATTATACAGGAAAACTTTACCAACAGCGACTTCTCCATTGAGCAAGTCATTGCCGAATTGGGAACCAACCGCACAAGCCTATATGGTTTCATCAAATCCAATACGGGCATGTCAATGGGCAAATATATCATGAAGTTACGGCTGGAGAAAGCGGCCAAACTGCTCCTCAGTACCGACATGACCGTTTCCGAGGCCGGGATAGCTGTAGGAATCGACAGCCTGTCTTACTTCACAAGGTCATTCAAACAGCAGTTCGGAGTGACACCGACAGAGTTTATGAAAACAGAAAACAAAAAATAAATGAAATGAAAAGAATCATCTCACACTTATTCTTACTTGCATCCTTGTCAGCAACAGCCCTTAGAGGCAGTGCGCAAACATCCAAGACGATAGAAATTCTCCCTGAGGAAGCATGGTGGGGAGCCGCTACCGACCTTGGCTCCCGAGCCCCGTTGAATCATCATGAGGTCACTGCCGACCTTCGGACACAAAACTTCAACAATCAAACAGCCCCCCTCCTCCTGTCCAGCAAAGGGCGGAGCGTGTGGACGGAGAGCCCTTTTTGGTTCAGAGCCGACAATAATAATATTAAGATAGAGGTTTACAGAGGCTCCATAGAGATTGCCGACAGCGGCCAAACATTGCGTGATGCCTATCTGGAAACAATGCGAAAACATTTCCCCGTAACAGGAAAATATCCTCCTATGATCTTCTTTGATAAACCGGTTTATAACAGTTGGATAGAACTTCTCTATGATCAGAACCAGAAAGACATTCTGAAATATGCTCATGCTGTCGTAGACAACGGCTTCCCCACGGGTGTTCTGATGATTGATGACAACTGGCAGAAGGACTATGGCGACTGGGATTTTCGTTCCGACCGTTTCCCTAACCCTAAGGCAATGGTCGACACCCTACACGCAATGGGCTTTAAAGTGATGCTGTGGGTATGCCCGTTCATGTCGCCCGACAGCAAACTCAGCCGTGATTTGGAGAAGAAAGGCTACTTTGTAAAAACCAAGAATACGCAGGAAGCAGCTGTCATCAGATGGTGGAACGGCCATAGTTTTGCCTTCGATCTCAGCAATCCGGAAGCCTTCGATTATCTTAAAACTACGTTTAAGGCTCTCCAGACAAAATATGGCATAGATGGATTCAAGTTTGACGCCGGCGATCCTGAACGCTATTTGGAGGAGGATGTAGATGTTTACGACGGCAAGTCATACGATGTTGAGCAAACACGGCTATGGGCGAGTCTGGCTCTTGCCTTTCCTTACAACGAGATGCGAGCCTGCTGGGAGTTGGGAAACCAGCCGTTGGTGCAACGCCTCGGTGACAAGAAATACTCGTGGGAAGGTGTTTCTCAGCTGGTCCCGGCAATGATTTCAGCAGGTTTGCTGGGCTATGCTTACACCTGCCCCGACATGATTGGCGGTGGAGAGTACGGTAGTTTTTATGGCGTAGAACCGGAGGAGTTCAATCAGGAACTCATGGTGCGCTCCTGCCAGATTCACTCCATGATGCCTATCATGCAGTTCTCGGTCGCCCCATGGCGCATGCTCAGCAAGGAAAACCTCGCCATCTGTCGCCGCTTTGCCCAGTGGCACGAGAAGCTGGGTACTTACATCAAAGAACAAGTGAAACTGTCCGCACGCACAGGAGAACCTATTGTCCGCCACATGGCATACTGTTACCCCGGGCAAGGATTTGAAAATGTCAATGACCAATACATGCTGGGCGACCGTTATCTGGTGGCGCCAGTATTCTCTGCCAACAGCATACGCACGGTAAAACTGCCGAGAGGTCGATGGAAAGACGATCAAGGCAAGATATATAAAGGTGGAAAGGTCTATCGGATAAATGTTCCGTTAGACCGCCTGCTGTGGTTTGAACCATTATCCAAGTAAAGTAAAGTCAACTAAAGAAAAGAGAATATGAAGAAGAATATAAAAACAATCTTAGCTATTACACTTCTTATAGCGGGCAGCCTTTATGCCTATGCCAACCGTGCATCCAAGATAAAGCAAGTGTTGACAACCGTCAAATACACCCCTTCTGATAAGGAAATTATCAATCCTGAACGTGGAATGTTTACACACCACGAGTTCTTTTCCGACAAAGACAACGAATTTTCCCTTGACCAACTCAAGCAGCTTCAAGCCGAAGGCATGAGCCTTGTCTTTACCGTCTACGTGATGCGCGACTTCCGCGACAAGGATATTTCCGCTGCTTACCTGAACCGCATCAAACGAAATCTCGCAGCAATCCGTACCTGTGGCATGAAAGCCGTCGTACGGTTCTGCTACACTTACTCTGAAAATGACAAGCCATGGGATGCCCCATGGGAGGTTACAAAGCGCCATATAGCCCAGCTGAAGCCCATACTGATAGAATATTCTGACGTGATAGCTATTCTCGAGGCCGGCTTTGTGGGCGTTTGGGGAGAATGGTATTATACGGACAACTACGTCTACCAGCCCAATGACGTCTCACAATACGCTCCGCGCAAGCAGGTTCTTGAAGCACTTCTTGACGCAATGCCCACAGACAGGTTTGTGGCTGTCAGATATCCGAGAGCCAAGTTGGGCGTATATGGCATCCAATTCACCGACACCATCAGCCGCGCAACGGCCTATAACGGTAGCAACATCAGCCGCACCTCCTTCCATAACGACTGCTTTCTGGCCGATGCAGACGACATGGGAACCTTCCAGAACATAGCCGACCATCGCAAATATTGGATGTGGGAGTCACGCTATGTGCCTATGGGAGGGGAGACCTGTGCACCGTCAGACTACTGCGAAATAGACAATGCCTACAAAGAATTTGCCGCCTATCACTGGACTTATCTGAACAAGGACTACCATCCCGACGTACTGTCAACGTGGGAAAAGGAGGATTTCATGACAACCATCAGGAAAAAGCTGGGATACCGGTTCGTACTCACCGAGGGAACCTTTACCGGGAATCCTCAGGCAGGACAGCCTTTTCAGCTCTCGCTGCAGATAAGAAATGAGGGATGGGGCAGTCCGTTCAATCCGCGTTCCGTGGAGATTATCTTCCAAAAAGGCAGCGAGAAGCATGTATTCACTTTGGAAGATGATCCGCGCTTCTGGATGGCAGGCGAGACAGCCGACGTGACGGCCTCCTTCACTCTCCCCGCTGATATGTCGGCAGGCGAATACGAGGTGTATCTCAATCTCCCTGACCCCAGAACCACACTCCATGACAATCCCGCATACAGCATACAGCTGGCAAATGAGGGCGTCTGGCAAGAGGCGGAAGGCTACAACAAGCTCTGCACCGTAAACGTAGGTACCGGCAATACCGATCACGCAGCAGCCACGCTATGGGAGGGGCAGCAGACTTACTCCAACTACCGCACTTACCCGGAGGGGAGCGCAAATGTCACACTGGACGCCAAGGCGTTTGCCTCGGCCAGCACGGGCGACAAGCTGACGATCACATTCACGGAATACGCAGAAGACCCGCAGTCGTGGCATCAGGTGGAGATATGGGACACCGGCTATGCCCACGCTCTGGCCTCCTATCACATTCTCACCGGAGACACGCAGTGCGTGTTTACCCTCGACGACACGCTCCTCACCACGCTGAAAGCGGAAGGCTGCGTCCTTGCCGGAACGGGCTATACCGTGACTAAAATCTGCCTTTCTTCCGGTTCGTCTGACACCTCGACCGCCGTCAGAACGGCAACGACGGACGGAGACAACACCGGCGCGGTGTTCAGCATGAACGGCACAAAGGTCACCACCCGCCCCTCGCCCACCCGTTTAAAGAAAGGGATATATATCACCAACGGAAAGAAAGTGGTGGTGAAATAAGCGGACGCACCTGAACAGGAGCAGGCAGGAGGCAGTTGGCTTGCAGGACGGGCACTGCCCCCGTGCATGTTCAGGTGTAATTATATGGGTAATATTTTTCAACAACACTTCTCTCTTGTTTTAATCGCAAGCACAACGAAATAACATAACAAACGTGCTTTTAAAATTTGAGAATCTGAAAATTGACGGGATTTTGGGCGAAAATCGGGCAAAAAACGGCCTGTTTTATAAACGTCTGATAACCAATATCTTACAAGAGCAATGATGTCATGGTTGAAAAATCATGATTTTATGATGTTGCGATAGCATAGGTATCGCATCGCGAAAGCATAGGTATCGCGATGCGAGAGCAATGTTATCGCAGTGCGATCTCAATGCTTTCGCCATGCCAAAGCATAGTTATCGCAACGCCGTCTCAAAATTTTCATGCTGTTTTCAGACTGATTTCGGCAAACCATACCCCCATTTTCGCTCTTTCATCATACCCAGAAGCGTCTGAAAATGTAATGATATATTTACAAAATGACTGTCATTTTTCGTGTTTTCCGGCATAAAACATTCGGAAAATAACGGAACAATCAGGTTCGCAAACGGTAATCTGAGGGCACGATACCATACGGGAAGCCATGTCGTACCGTTTCATTCGATACGACACCCCTGCATCCAATACCAATAAATGCGACCAAATGAAATGCGGTCAACTCTCAATACTCCGTTTTGTCTGCCTTTGCCTCCCATAGGTCGAATGCCCTGCGTGCCTCCTCGGGCAGCAACATTTCCATCTTTTTGCTGCGTTCTTTCATGTCCAACGCAAACTCTTGGTATATCCACTCATCGTCGAAGCCAATGCGGGCGGCATCCTGTCGGTTGTTGGCATAATAAATCTTGTCGAGCCGAGCCCAATAGATGGCACCCAGACACATGGGGCACGGCTCGCACGAACAATAGATGTCATAGCCCGAGAGGTCGAAGAGGCGCAGGCGATCGCATGCCTGACGTATGGCGTTCACCTCGGCATGAGCCGTGGGGTCGTGGTCGAGAGTCACGCTGTTGGTTGCTTCCGCCACGATCACGCCATCCTTAGCGATGATAGCGCTGAACGGGCCGCCCCCGTTTCGTACACTCCATTCGCTTAGCGCGATGGCCTTCCTCATCAGTTCTTCCTTGTTCATATCCTTATGTTTTAGTTTATATCTTATTCACATCATGGTGTGTCGTTGTGCTCATGGCATAGCCTTTGAGCGCACCCGCGTGTGCCTTGCATCTGCCGCAAAACACAAATGGGGGAGTGCAAAGGTAGGCAAAAAAATCCTCCCCTCCTCTATCGGAGACCCATCTTTTAACGTTTTGCCTCCGACTTTTAACCATAAATTCGTATCTTTGCAACACGATGAAGGAAGTAGAATATGGATTTAGCGAGAGCCCCTTTGGCGAGATCATCGTGGCTCGCACAGAGAAAGGCATCTGCGATTTGCAGCTTTTGGAGTTTAACAAACTGGGCACCATACGCGAGTTGGGTGCACGCTGGGGTGTCTATACACCCACCACGCAGAACAATGCGATGGCCGTGCAGGTGGTGCGTGCCATCCTTGACGGGCACGCCCATGGGCTGACGCTCGACCTTCAGGGCACGGCGTTTCAGATTCAGGTGTGGAAAGAGCTGCAAAACATTCCTTTCGGTCAGACCGTGAGCTATCAGGAGGTGGCCAATCGCATCGGCAATCCGAAAGCGGTGCGTGCCGTTGCCTCCGCCATCGCGCAGAACCCCATCGCCATGATCATTCCCTGCCACCGTGTAATCCATAGTGATGGTACCTACGGCGAATACCACTGGGGCAGGGATATGAAGAAAAGGCTGATTGAGTGGGAGCGGCAGACGACACGGAATAAGAGTATGACAGAATAGCCGTCACCATGAACGACATGCCAAACCATCTCTCGCCGCAAGGGCACGGGCGGCAGACACCCCCTCCTTTGGAGAGGCGTGGGGAGGCCGATGCCCTTTTCTCCCGCATCCATCAGATGCTCACCTCTCCCGCCCTCACCCCTGCCGTACAAAACAAAATCATGCACGAGACGCTTGTCTTGGCATGTGCCGAGGGGCTGAAAAACTCGAAATATGGGTTCGGCGACCTCAACTCGCAGGTGGAGACGCTCGTCCGCATGCTCCATATTCCCACAGCCGAGGCCATCGCTATCAGGCAGATGCGGCGCCATTCCAACCGCACAACACCGCTGTTGCCCGAAGATCTGCGCTACGATGCGTTCGCGCTGGCCGGTCTCGTGAGCCGCATCTATCATGCCGGCATACCCGAAAAACTCATCTCGCTATTGCCCCACAACCCGCAGACCCGCAAGGAGACGCTGCGGAGCAATCGTCCTGACAAGCGCTGCATCGTGCTGTCGTGGGATGCCGACACTATCAGGGTCATCGTAGATGAGGAGGGCGAGGAGAGCACGAAGACCGTGCGGTACAACGAGGAGACGCAATACGCCCGAATGGGATACCTCAACGACATCCTGAAAGAGGGCATGCACCTCAACCTGCTGGGCTGTAGCGTGGAGGGAGAGACTATCACGCCGCGCCTCATCGTGGTGGAACCCGACTGTCTGCTCGACATCAGCGCCATCGCATCGTGCTTTGAAGACTATGGGCATCACCCGCTGTCCTACATCGTGAGCCGCATGAAGCCGAAGGCGAACACGCAGGCTATCCTTACGGGTAACTTTGCGGGCAGCGCGCTCGACGATATTATCAACAATCCAAAGTTTGATGCCCGCCAGACCTTAATCAACAATTTCAAGGAGCGGGCGATGGAATACAGTACCTGCCCGGACTTCAATCCCGTGACCTTCAAGCAGGAAGCCGACAGGCAGGTGGCTAACCTGCTGCAGGTTGTGGATGAATTAAGGCAGCACTTCGACCTGTCCAAAGCCATATTAGAGCCCTCTTTCATCTGCGAGAAGCTGGGCATACAGGGGCGTGTCGACCTGATGACCACCGACCTCAGGCTGTTGGTGGAGCAGAAATCGGGGCGCAACATCCTGCTGGAACGCAACCGCAGCAATCGCCACGGTGCCAAAGTGATGGAAAAACACTATGTGCAGGTACTGCTATATTATGGCATTCTGTATTACAACTTCCATCTGTCGAAGACCGATATCCGCCTGCTCTATTCCAAATATCCGCTTCCCGGCGGCATGATGGGTGTGGCAAACCTGATGCAACTCGTCTATGAGGCCATCCGTTTTCGCAACGAAGCCGTTGCCTTAGAGTTCGACATCGCCCATAACGGCTTTGCTCATTTGTTGCCAAAGCTCACCGAAGAGACACTCAACACGGAGCGGATGAACGACTTTTTCTACAACAATTACCTGCGCCCGCCATTGGTGTCGTTACTCGATCCGCTGGCTTCGATGCAGCCGTTGGAACGTGCCTACTTCTGCCGCATGATGCAATTTGTGGTGCGCGAAAACCTGATGTCGAAAGTGGGCGTGGTGGAAGGTCAGGGCAACAGCGTGGCAAACTTGTGGAACATGCCGCTGACGGAGAAGAAAGAGACGGGAAATATCTATACCAATCTTACTATTATAAATAAAGAGAAAAACTCGGGCGAAGACGGAACAAATCGCTACGACCTCATCACGCTGGCCATACCCGATCAGGGGCAGGGCTTCCTGCCCAACTTCCGACGGGGTGATATGGTGCTGCTCTACGCTTATCCTGCCGACCAAGAGCCCGATGTGCGCAAGGCTTTGCTGTTCAAAGGCGGGCTGGCCGACATCCGGTCGGATCGCGTCACGGTGAAATTGGCTGACGGACAACAGAATCCCGACATCTTCAATCACCTCCCCTACGATACCATTCTCTCGCCCACGGAAAACTCGCAACGTCGGCGTGCCCCTTTCGTCTGGTGCATCGAGCATGCCGGCAGCGATGTGGGCAGCAGTGCAGCAGTGCAGGCACTCTACGAATTGGTGACCTCTACCAGCGACCGTAAAGCCCTGCTTCTCGGACAACGCATGCCCGAAAACGACAGAAACAGAACTTTATCGCACAGCTACACCCCTGCTCTCGATGACATTTTGCTTAAGGCCAAGCAGGCAAAAGACTTCTTCCTGCTCGTGGGACCGCCCGGAACGGGCAAGACGTCGATGGCGTTACAGTATATGGTAAGGGAATGTCTCGCAGACCCAACGACCTCATTACTACTCCTTTCCTACACCAATCGTGCCGTCGACGAGATTTGTGGCATGCTCGTAGAGGCAGGCATCGACTTCATCCGGTTGGGCAATGAGCTGAGCTGCACGAAGGCTTTCGAGCCTTATCTCATCTCACATGTCATGGGCGAGCGACCGTCACTCGACACCATGCGGCAGAAACTGCTCACCACGCAGGTCATTGTTTCGACCACATCAACACTCCAGCAACGCCCCTATATCTTCAGTTTGAAGCACTTCGACCTCGCTATCGTGGATGAAAGTTCGCAGATTCTCGAACCCAACATCATCGGACTGCTGGCCAGCCACCGCACCACGGGCAACCCGCAAGCAGAGCAAACCTGCAACATCGACAAGTTTATCCTCATCGGAGACTACAAGCAGTTGCCGGCGGTGGTGCAGCAGCACGATGCCGATGCCATCGTGACGGAACCCGAGCTGCAGGCTATCGGACTGACAAACTGCAAGAACAGCCTCTTCGAGCGGCTCATCCGGCAGGAGCTGTCGCACGGGCGGACTGATTTCATCGGCACACTTTATCGACAAGGGCGCATGCATCCAGACATCGCCGACTTCCCCAACAAGCAGTTTTACTTTGCCGAAAACCTCGTGCCCGTGCCCCTCCGCCACCAGTTGGAGGAACAGCCGGACTACCCTGCTTCGTCGCAAGACCGCATCGACGACCTGCTGAAGCAGCACCGCCTGCTGTTCTTCGCATCGCAAGATTGCCGCCAGCCCGACATCTCCGACAAAGTAAACACCGACGAGGCGTGCATCGTGGCGAATCTGCTGCAACGTATCCACCGGTTTTATGGCTATCGGTTCAAGACCGACAAGACCGTGGGCGTCATCGTGCCCTACCGCAACCAGATAGCCATGATACGCCGGGAAATCGAGAAAACAGGCATCGCCGAACTGCAAGACATCAGCATCGACACCGTGGAGCGATATCAGGGCTCGCAGCGCGACGTCATTATCTATTCGTTTACCATACAGCATGCCTACCAGCTCGGCTTTCTCACAGCCAACAGTTTTGAGGAGTACGGCCGCGTTATCGACCGTAAACTCAACGTGGCGCTCACCCGAGCCCGCAAGCAGCTCATCCTCACAGGCAATCCGGACACCCTCGCCGCCAACCCGCTTTTCAGCCAACTCATAGACCATTGTAAAGCAAAGAATGGGTATATTCCACACTTTTTTGGAAACAACTGCCAAAAAGTGTGAAAGAAATGCGACCCTAAACATACTTTTGTATAACTTTGCCGGCGATAGAAACTATTTTTTTTTATATCCAAAACAGAAGAGAAATGAAAAAGTTTTTTATGACGTTTGCCGTCCTTATGGTGGCAATTTGCGCCAACGCGCAATGGTATGTAGGCGGTACCGTAGGTATCGCAAGTGTAGGAACAGAGGGCGGAGACGACAAGACGACCTTCAAGATTCTACCCGAGATTGGTTACAACCTCAACAACAAATGGGCTATCGGTACCGTCATCGGCTATGAGAAAGGCACCTACTCGATGCTCAACAGCAGCTTCGCAAACGATGACAATACAAGCGCTTTCACCTTTGCCCCATACGCCCGTTGGACATTTCTGCACAGCAGACTAATCAACGTATTTCTTGATATGGGTTTCGGCATCACTTCGGGTGAGGCGAGCGATGTCGACTTCACGGCTTTCTATACCGGTGTGCAACCGGGTGTGGCCGTCAATCTGAACCCTCATCTGAGTTTCGTGGGCAAGTTCGGATTCTTGGGTTATGAGTCGATCAACCCGGAAGGTCCTAATAATAACGCCCATTCTTTCGGGTTTGATGTCAACGGCAACAACATCCAGTTTGGTCTTTACTACACTTTCTAAGCGACCATTAGAAACAATCCGTGAAATAGGGATATTCCCCAGCCAAACAGGGGGATATCCCTTTATTCTTGCTATTAAATCAATAACCGCACAGCACGGTGGTCTCCGATACCGGCAAACCGAACCGGCAACGATGCAACCTCGGCAGAACGGCAGCGGCTAACCGGCTGAACGGCAGCGCGTAGATTACGGTATGCGCACATACGACGTTCGGTGTATGCACATACGACGTTCGGTGTATGCAC
>CAUTTP010000078.1:0-14304 GCA_963541305.1 uncultured Prevotella sp. | reverse complement strand
GATAGCACCCTTTTCGCATCGCGAAAGCACCGTTATCGCCATGCGAGAACGTTGAGATTGCACTGCGATTAGGCCGTTATCGCGATGCGAAAACTATGCTATCGCGAGAGCACACCAAAGTTTTCGACCTTCTATCACCCCATTTTGGGTGAACCACCCCGATTTTTCGCTCTAGAATGAACGAAAATCCGTACAAAAAAACTGTAATGAAATCTTGACAAAGCAAGAGGGTGTGCAGAATAAAAGAATAAGAGTACAAAAGAATAAAAACCGTCACTTAATGCACAAATAGAACCATATAGGCCGGATGATTATCCGGCATTTGGTTTTTATACCAAGCGAAGCGATTATCCTTTTATCCTCTTATTCTATTCTGACACACCCTCTTTTCCTTTGAATCGCTGTGGAGAGCCGTGCCCTTGCGCCTTACTTCGTAGCGATGGTAAAGCCCTTGATGATCTCGTTAGACTTCAGTGTCATGAACACCGTTGCCACACCCGTGTTGGCATCGATGGCATAAACCGTTGGTATGAGGTCGGTAGCCTTGTTGGTAAACAGACCTGTACCGTTGCTGACGGGCAGATAATACTTGCCGTTATAGCTGTCGCCCCAGCCGATGTAGGCCTGTGCGTAGTTGCCGGCAAGACCGGTCACCTCCTTGTAGCTCTTGTCGCTCATGTCTACCACGAGGAACTTGCCCGTCTCGCCGAGGTTAGGATAGCCCGATGCAGCATAGCACTCTACAAGGAACTTGTCGCCGGTGATATGGAACACCTTACGGATGCCATAGCCGTTGGTAGCGGTGCTGAGGTCGAAGAAATAGCTGCTGTCAAACTCGGTTGAGCCTTTGTTCACACGCACGGCGCCAATCTTGCTCGTGCTGGCAGGTGTACCGCTGAAACCGTAGAGGTTGCCGTCGGTATCTTTCACGATATGGCTGAACACGGTAGCCTTACGACCTGCACGGCTCTTGCCGGCTTTTGTAGAGAAGATAGTCTTAGACAGCTTGAGGGTGTCGTTGGCAAAGCCTATGAAAAAGCTGTCGCGGTCGGCATAGTAAAGTGCCATAGCCACCTTGCCGTCGAAGTCGGTGATACCGGTAATCTGAGGTGCCGAACCATTGATGAGATAGTCGGAGAAGTCTACGGCCTGCTTCTTGCCGGTACCGTTGGCAGAGATGAGCATCACCTGCGGGTTGGAACCCTGCACGGCGTAGGAATAGTTGTTGTACACACCGGTGTTGCCATAACCGTCCATAGTGTTGCCGGCTACGACAGAGAGTGCACCGTTGCTAAAGGAGTAAGTACGAATGCCATGCACACGACCGGTAGCCGAACCCGGCTTGATACCGCCCTCGCTCTCCGACTTGGCACCCTTGGCATAGATGAAGCCGGCAAAGATGTTGGTATTGTGGTTGAAAGCCACTGCCGTGTAGCCGTCGGCACTGAACACGGTGCTGTCTGTCAGCCCATACACCTGCACGTCACGGCGTGTGGTGTCATCGAGGTTGGTAAACACACGCATATAGGCTCCGCCTCTAAGGTCTTTGGTTACGTCATCAGCCGTGACGATGAACTTCACTTCATTCGTGGCGGTCTTGCCACCGTCGGTGATATTCGTCGTACCATTGTCGTCGTCATCGCTGCACGAAGCAACCGTTAAACCCATTGTTCCGGCAACAAGAGCCATGAACACATACTTGAAATTGAATTTAAACATTTTGGTTGATTTTAATAAAATGATTATAGATACTGAAACATGATTAAATTATAATAAGGATGACAACACAACCCGGCAGTGTTGGTACGGGCTGCCTGCCACGCTGATTATTCGATATATCCGATGGAGCGAACCTCCTCCGCACCCGTTATGATGGTAATCTTCGTAGCTTTGCCGGTGTTTACGTCTACCTTATAGATGCCCGCATCTTCGGTCAGTTTAGTGATAGGCAGATAGATGTAGCCATTGTGGAACATGGGTACGCCGCCGCTCTCAGAGCCGGAGATAATACTCGACTTGGCGGGAATGCCGCTCAACCACGTGAGTTTCTTCTCCTGCATGTCGACAATGGCAAACTGATGACCCACACCCTGAATGGACACCGTGTAGTCGTTGTATATTTCCAAGAGAAACTTGTGCCCCGTCATATACCATACCCGACGAAACTTGTAGCCATTGGCGGCACCCTGAATATCCCAATAATAATCGGGATCGATACGGTCGTTAGCAGTGTCAAACTTCAGTGCACCGGCCTTCTTGGTGGTCTTAGAGTTGAACGCATTGGAGAAGATATAGATCGTACCATCATTGGTTTTCAGCACTTCGCGGAACATCTGGGCACGATACTGGCCGGCGGCATAGCTCAGACGATCGTCGCCATACACCTTGATGACATTGAGCGCAGTGTCCATACGGGCTACCCACATACTGTCGGGGTATTTCACGTCGCCTACGCTCGACCCGCCGGTGGAGGAGCCACGCTCCTGATAGCTGGAGCGCACGATGGCCGTGAGAAACTGGTCGTCGCTCAACTTCACGATGCTGGAGAAAGTGATCTGCTCATCGGTTCCGGTGATGTTTTCTGTCCAAATGGTCTTCTCGTTACGACGGGCGATACCGTTATCGTTAATCACCCAAAACTCGAAAGTGGCACCATCGTTGCGGCTGTTATCGCTCGACACCTGCCCTCCCACACTGGTGATGAAGGTACTGCTGTCGAAGAAGTCGTAATTGGTGAATCGGTTGTTGATCTGAAACTGGCCGAACTGCGTGAACTGAGCGCCATTGTTGGCACGGAAAGCATATCCCAGACCGGGCTGATCTTGCTGATAGCTCATGCCGATAGCGGTCTTACCGTTAAACAGCCACGTGTAGTGTACTGTGGGTAGCTCCATCTGATTCTTGTTCAGATAAAGCTGCTTACCTTCGATTTCTTTCACCTGAATCACATATTCGGTGCCCTGCGGCGAACGCGCCGAGATGAAATAACCACCTTGATTATAAACAACGTTTTGGCTGTCGAACGTGGTGGAAGTGCTGTCTGTTTCGCTACCGCTACCACCACCCGTCACTTCATCGCTTGAGCTGCACGAAACAAGCGTGGAAACACAGAAGAGCATAGCACCAAACGAGAGTCCGTTCAGCCATCTCTTGGCATTATTACTGAAATTTGTCATAGTTATGCTTTATTAAATGGATATGTTTGTCTTTGCCATTTGCCGCCTACATGCCTACATGTCATGCTTATTTTCCTTGAAAAGCGTATAGCGGAACTTCACCGAGAAGCTACGCCCGGGCTTCTGCAAGCTGTAATTGTCGTACATCAGTTCATTGGTGAAGTTGTTGGCTTCCAGCGCAAAGTTGTATCGGCCTCCCGCCAGCGAGTAAACCACACTGGCATCGTGGGAGAACTGCTCGGGAATATAGAGTTTGGCACCTTCGCTTTGCCATGAGCGATAAAAACGATAGACGTATTGCAGTCCGTATGTAATGGTCAGCACATTGTCACTCCCCCATACGTTGTGGAACTTATAGGACAAGTCTGCATTACCGAAAGAATAGGGTTGGTTGGGTACGCGATCATTGTAGGTCTGCGACACCGCTCCGTTCACCGTGAGGCGTTCGCGGTTGCGCATGCTCTGAAGGGCATACGCCGCGTTGAAGAAGATGTTGTCTTTGTAAACGTAGTGAGCGGTGAAGTCAACGCCCAAGCCCAGCACCTTGCCGTGGTTGGTGCTGATGGCAGTGCCGCGCGTTGTGCTGATGGTACGGATGATATAGTCTCGGATATTACGGTTGTTGAATCCTGCCTCCACACTCAGCAAATGTGTGCCGCCAAAAGTATGCTCATACATCACGTTGAAGTTGAGGTTATAACTCTTTTCCGGCTTCAACGATGCGTCGCCCTGTTCATAATCTCCGTCGCCGAACAGCTCTCGCACGTTGGGCAGACGTGCCGTGCGTTCAAAGGATGCCTTCAGTTGCCAATCGGCGGTGAGATGATAGGTTGCGGCAAATCCGTAGCCCAGCGCATTACTGGTTCGTTCCTGCTCCTCGTACTCGCTGCGCCCAACTACAGTCGACACATTCACCGGCCCACGCACATGGGTGCTGTAATATTTGGCCATAACCATGGCATTCCAGTGCTCGTTTGGCAGGAATTTATACTCCAGACCGAGAACATCTTTTACGTTCTTACGCCGCATAAACGTAGCAGCCGACTGCTGTACGGCATTGGCAGCATTGTCCGTCGTCTTACGAATATAGTTGGAATAGGTATTGTTGAGCGTAAAGAAATGCTTGTATGCCCACCGATATTTCAGATTAGTCACCACTGTTCCCGTCTTGCCGCGATACTCGGCGATGGTGGCGATACCCTCGCCCTGCGTCTGCTTCGTGATGTAATCTCCCGCCCAATTGTATATACGAGACATGGTGTCGACATTATTGATGGTCACCACGTCATACTTGGCGGAAAGATTTAAGTCGAGACGGGGAATAAACAGGTTGCGTTTGACGTATGTAAAGCTCGGCGTAATGCCTTTCGCCTTTCTGAACTTACCGCCGAAAACAATCTTCATAAGATTGGTATTCTGAATCTGTGCGTACTCATGACTGTAGGTGAATCCCAGTGCTATCTTATCTGCCCACGGCTTACGAACCAGTCCGATCTGTGCCACCACGGCCTCGTTGTGATACCGATCGTGAAATCGCTTAAACCAATATTCATCCGCCGAGATAGCCATTGTGCGCAGGTCGGTATATTGCGTCAAAACCTTGTAGCTGTTGTCTGAATAGTTCTGATAGGCATTGATGCTCAAGAGCAATCCCTTATTGCTGACGTGACTGAAAGTCACCGACGACTTGTGCGTATTGAACGAGCCAAACGAATAGGACGCATCAAGATAGGTGCCGCGTATACGGTTGGTCACGATATTGATGGCTCCGCCCAGTGCGTCGGCACCGTATTCCACCGGCACCACACCCTTATACACCTCTATGCTGCTGGCCAACGCTGCGGGAATATTGTTAATATTGAACGATGAGGCACTGCCGTCCATAGGCACACCATCCATAAACATCTTCACATGCTTCCCGGTGAAGCCGTTGAGGTTGATCGAGACGGCAGACCCCACGCCTCCATCCTGACGAATCTTCACACCCGACACCTTATTGAGCACCCCGGCAATATCGAGATTAGTGTTTTTCAGCTTCGTCACATCCACGGCAATGGCATTGAAGGCAGAATTGTTTACGCGTCGCAAATTGTTCCCTACTACATCCACACTGCCCAGATTCTGAGTTCTCCAGACAGTCGTATCTCGCTCTTGCCCATATAAATTTGAAGCAAAAGTGAAAGCATACAGCATTATAGCTGTAAAACTGACTTTATCTTTTAAGCCTATTTTCATAAATTATAAAGCCCCGATTTACAAGCACAAAAACTTGGCGCAGGGCGCCAAAATACCACTGTATAATTCATCATTGCGTATAGATGGGTTATACTTCCGATTATTTGCAGACTCATAAGGGGGGCATCTTTGTTAAAAACAGATGGTTAGAGTGTTATCTCTGATTACCTTATTTCGTTTTTTAAGCCTTTATGCCCTTAGTCACCGTAGATATTGAATTTTACGGTCACTATTGTTGGCGTAAACAACACTAAATATTCAGCTGCAAAGATATGGATATTGCCTTTTTCACACAATACTCAAATATGATGATTTTAGAGAGACCACACCACCCAAACGCATCATTATCGTTCCCAAATAATCAGCGGGGCGCGCCCTTTATGCCCGTTTAACCATTACTTTCTGCCCTGATGATGACGTACGCCGAACGTCGTACGTGCGTACATCGAACGCTGTACATGCGTACACCGAACGCCGTACGTGCGTATGCCGAACGCCGTACGTTGCCGTTTTCATCTGATGACGGAGACAAAGCGATAAGCCGGAGGTATGGTTAAGGCGCCTTCCCATATTCTTGGAACATTTAGGACAAGAGCGCCCGAAAATAGGAAAACAAGAGAGAGAGCTTCGAAGTGTCGCAAATAGATAAGAAAACAAATAAGGCAGGACTGATTTTATTCCGAAAACATCAAGAAAACGTCATTTTATGTTTTTTTCATACTTTGATGTTTCAATTTCTAAGAAAAAAACCTATATTTGCAATGATACTTCTAACCGATGCTCTAATATATGGACTAAAAATTATCTGATATGAGTACGAATACAATGTGGATTACCATTCTCGTAGTAGCAGTTTGCTTAGCACTTGTTTACTTTAACTATCGTCACAACCATCATTTCAAGTTCAACAAGGAAAAACTGAGTGCCGCAGTAGATAAGATTTTTGCGGAACCCAATGCCCAGACAATGCAGAAAAATGATTTTCTATGGAAACTCAAGCATATCTATGGTTGCACGCACAAGGAAGCCAACTTTCTTTTGGGTGCCGCAAAGAAGTTGGGGATGATAGCAGAGGAAGGACAGAATGTGAGGAAGCTATAAAGCCTCGGACGCATGGAAGGAACCGAATGCCGTCTCTCTGCCCATCAATAAAAAATAAGCGTAAGACCTATTTGAAGGTCTTACGCTTATTCGTTGATTATAGAACACTATCCTAATTACACGGGCATATTGCCATGCTTCTTTGGAGGATTGCTCTGGTTCTTGTTGCGACACATCTCAAGCGACTGGATCAGACGCATACGAGTGTCGCAAGGCTGGATAATCTCGTCAATGTAACCCAACTGGGCTGCGACCATCGGATTGGCAAACTTCTCACGATATTCGGCTATCTTCTCCTCACGCTCTTCCGGTGAAGCCTTGCGATAGAGAATATTGCAAGCGCCCTCGGCACCCATCACAGCGATCTCCGCACCGGGGTAAGCGAGGTTGATGTCCGAACCGATCTGCTTGGAATTCATCACGATGTAAGCCCCGCCGTAAGCCTTGCGGGTGATCAGCGTCACCTTAGGCACTGTAGCCTCTGCAAACGCATACACAATCTTGGCGCCATGACGAATAATTCCGTTATGTTCCTGATTTACACCCGGCATGAAGCCCGGCACGTCTTCGATAGCTACGAGTGGAATGTTGAAGCAATCGCAGAAACGAATAAAGCGGGCTGCCTTGTCCGAACCATCGATGTCGAGTGCACCGGCAAGATAGTTCGGCTGGTTGGCAACAAAGCCCACCGTGCGTCCGGCCAAACGTCCATAGCCAATAACAATGTTCTTGGCAAAATCTGGCTGAATCTCGAAGAAATACTGCTGGTCGCACACTGTCTCGATGATGGTGCGGATATCATAAGGCACATTGGGGTCGGCCGGCACTACATTGTCAAGCTCATGGCATACGCGGGTCACCTCATCGGTAACGGGATGCACTGGAGCGTCAGACATGTTGTTGGATGGAATGAAACCGATCAACTCGCGAATGGTCATCAACGTTTCCTCGTCGTCATTGCAAACGAAGTGGCTGACTCCGGAAGTCGAGCTGTGCGTCCATGCTCCTCCAAGCGTCTCCTTATCTACATCCTCATTTGTCACGGCCTTCACAACCTCAGGACCGGTAACAAACATCTGGCTCTGCTCCTTCACCATGAGGATAAAGTCGGTCAGCGCAGGACTGTAGCAAGAACCTCCGGCACACGGACCCATGATGGCAGAGATCTGGGGAATCACACCACTGGCCATCACATTACGGCGGAAAATGTGGGCAAAACCCGTAAGCGATTCCACGCCCTCCTGAATGCGGGCACCACCGGAATCGTTCAGACCGATGATAGGGGCACCATTCTCCAACGCCAAATCCTGTATCTTGGCAATCTTCTGGGCGTTAGCAGCAGACAAAGAACCGCCGAGCACGGCAAAATCGAAAGCATATACGAAAACGGTACGTCCGTCAATCTTTCCATATCCGGATATAACGCCGTCGCCCTCGGGGCGCTTTTTCTCCATTCCGAAATTGGTGCAATGGTGTATCACATGCTTGTCCAACTCTACAAACGTACCCTTATCGAGAAGGGTATCTATGCGTTCTCTTGCTGTCAGTTTCATTTTAAATCAAGTTTTACGAGAGTTTGTTCGGCAGCCACACTGTCGCCCTCGTTGACCAATACTTCTTTTACTACACAATCAGCCGATACCGTAACGTACGACTGCATCTTCATGGCTTCCATCACGAGCAGCGTGTCGCCGTCCTTGAGTTCGTCTCCGGGCTTAACCAGCACTTTCACTATCTTGCAAGGCATCGGCGCTGTCACCGTGTCACCCTGATTTCCCGACTGGCTGCCGCCACGACGCAGACGCATATACTTGGCTTGGGAGTCAAGCATATCTATCTGATAATTGGAATAGTTCAGGTTCACACCATAGTGTTTACCGCCATTCGACTTAACAAACTCTGCATTATAGGAATTCCCGTTATGAATCAATGAACAAACGCCATTCTCCAGAATAGCCACATCGACATCATAAACTTTGCCATCAATATCTATCTTCACCAAGTTACCTTCTTTACTAAGAAGCGTAACCTCTATGGTCTTATTGCCTACCTGTATCTCCATTATATTATACTCTCAACACTCCTTTTTGTAAACCAAATGATCGCCAACGGTTGATAGCACTGCTCTCCACTTCGCCCGTAGTTGGCTGATTCTCCTCAACATTCATCAAGTAATCGATGTATGCGGCTATGACGGCCATAGTCTCAGAATCATTCTTGAATCCCGGACGTGGGCGAAGACGCTCCTGATTGCGCTCGATAAAGTGGGTATTATAATTACCTTCCTTAAATTCCGGCACATCAATAATACGGCGAAGATAACGAATATTGGTTGTCAAACCCGTAATCTTATATTCGTAAAGCACACGGCGCATACGCTCAATGGCAAACTCGCGGTTAGTAGCCCAAACGATCAGTTTGCCAATCATAGGGTCGTAGTGCATCGGAATCTCATAACCTTCATAAACGTACGAGTCGATTCGCGTACCAATACCATGTGGCTCCTGCAACTGCTGGATGATGCCGGGTGACGGCATGAAGTTGTGCTCGGGATCCTCAGCACAAATACGGCACTCAATGGCATGCCCGCGCTGCTTAATCTGGTCCTGCGTGTAGCTCAACGGTTCGCCATTGGCAATACGTATCTGCTCTTTCACCAAATCGATACCACACACTTCCTCTGTAATGGGGTGCTCCACCTGCAGGCGAGTATTCATTTCCAAGAAATAGAAGTTATGATGCTTGTCCATCAAAAACTCGATGGTACCGGCGCCTACATAGCCCACGGCTTTAGCTGCAGCCACAGCCTTCTTGCCCATCTCCAAACGAAGATTGTGTCCGACGAATGGGCTCGGGCTCTCTTCCACTATTTTCTGATGGCGGCGCTGTACCGAACACTCGCGATCAAACAAGTGGATCACGTTACCATGCTCGTCGCCCAATATCTGGAACTCAATGTGATGGGGCTCTTCGAGAAACTTCTCGATATATACTGTGTCATCACCAAAGCCGGCCATTGCCTCGCTCTTAGCTGCATTATACATATCGGCGACATCTTCCTCACGTTCGATGAGGCGCATTCCTTTTCCACCACCGCCTTGCGAGGCCTTCAGCATTACAGGGAAACCGATTTCCTTAGCTACCTCCAATGCCTCCTCAACAGATCTCAAGGGCTCTTCCGTGCCGGGCACAACCGGCACTCCGGCCTCTATCATCTTTCTGCGGGCACTGATTTTATCACCCATCACCTCCATGGTCTCCGGACGAGGCCCCATAAAGATGAAGCCTTCTTCCTTGCATCGACGTGCAAACTCTGCATTTTCACTGAGGAATCCGTAACCTGGATGAATGGCATCCACCTTATGTGCTTTAGCTGCGGCCAAGATATGATCCATATTCAGGTAACTGTCACTGCTTACGGCTCCTCCGATACATTCCGCTTCATGGGCATACAACACGTGGCGAGACGTACGGTCGGCAGTGCTATAGACGGCAACGGAACGAACGCCCATCTCATAACAACTACGCATGACCCGTATGGCAATCTCACCACGATTGGCCACCAATACTTTCCTAATCATTTGTTTTACGATAAATAGCCTTTACTCCACATGACGGCCTAAGCCTAATGGGAATAAGATAAATTTCAGACTGCAAATATACTGCAAGTTAATGAATTGAGCAAGAAAATGATGCTAAAAGTGAATGTAGGCTTCCTTTTTCCCGTTTGCTTTCCTGCAGACATAAATAAGACCTCGGGAAAATTAAAACGGGATTCCCTCACGACGGAAATAGTCCACATCTTCCTTATCATGCACTATACGGCGCAGCGGCACGGCTTCATTATGATCATTCAGATATATGTAGGATTGTGGGCGGTATTCAGGGGTAGCAACTGAATACCTGCAATGGAAATAGGGTGTACGGATACCGGCAAGGTCAAGCAGCGTATGGAATGTAGACAGGCTTGTAGCCACTGGTTTGTCCGAGTTGGCTGAAAGGGCGGCCACGAACTGCGGATAGAGGAGCCGACAGCGTGGCGAGAGCCATACGATAAAAGGCACGTGCAGTTCATAAGCCGAGGGCGTGGGCGAAGCGTGCAGGAAGAGCCGGCGGCCGTCGTCGAAGATATTTTCACCGTGATCCGACGTGTAGAGCATTGCCGCCACAGCTCCGGTGCTCTCTATGCGGCGCATTGTTTCGGTCAGCAAACGATCGGTATAGCGTATGGTATTGTCGTAGGCATTAAGCAATGCGGGGCGATTGCCCGGCTCAGCCTCGCTTGCGTCGTCAGGACGAAAGTAGGGCATTGGATAACGCTTGCGGTATTCGAAGTGCGACCCATAAGTGTGAAGCACAATGAGTTGCTTATATCGTTTCTGCGCCAGCACACTGTCTACTAAAGGGAGCAGAGCAGCGTCAAGGCTCTCGACAGCCGAGGATTGCGCCTGCCTGATGAAGCGCCATTGGTCGGTTTCTTCACCGAAAAAGTCGATAAACGAGTGATTCGGCAGCTGATTGGAGAGGAAAACTGTATGGAATCCCGCCTCTTTAAAGGCCGTAATCAATCCTTTCTGACCATAGATATTATTGTAATCCTCTGCCGAAACGGCCGAGAGTAGCATAGGCACACTCTTATGTGTGGTATTCGACTGTGTAAGTGCCTTACGAAAAGCAAACAGTCCTTCTGCGCGCAACAGACCGGGGGTGGTGGCGCGATGGTATCCGTACAAGCCGAAGTTGGTGGCACGGGCGGTCTCTCCTATCACCAACACATATACCTCGCGCTCATCCGGACTATGCGTGGGGCGTGCCTTGAAAGTGAAGCGCCGCGATGTTTCGGAATATCGGGCTGTGGCGCGGGTACGGTCTACAGCCAGTTTCATGTTATAGAACACATTCAGCGGATACAGATCGTTTCGTGCAGAAAAGCCGTCATGCAGTGAAAACAGGAGACAGATGAAGCCTACGACAATCCCAGCAGCCGAAACGCAGCGTGTATAGTGCATGAAACACCGGTCGAGCTTGAGACGCTTGCATGCTGAAATGGCAGCCAGAACAAGTAGCGGAACATAAACCAACACAACGAACATGAGCCCCGGCAACAGGTTGTCCAGCAGTTCCATTGCTTCACTAGTATTGGTGGTGAGGAGGTTCAGAAACATGTCGACCGCAATGACCGACTTCCCATAAAGGTAAAGCAGCACAATCTGAAAGACTGAAAGAAAAATGAGCGGGAAGAGAAGCCATGTTGTCCGTCCTATATTACGCATACCTGAAAGTATCATAGCATAGCTCGAAACGGGCAATACCACATTTGCCAAGCGAACAGCAAGCGGCATTTGCTCGGTAAACGAGAGGCACACGTTGGGCAAACTCAAAACGAAAAGCGCCAGAAAGAAAACGGTTTGCGGCGCGTAGCTCTTACTGATGATTTGTTTAAAATGCCTCATTGATATTGAATAAGAATCCCGATTGGCCACTTTTCCCTATTCCGTAGTCCAATCTTATGTTCATATTTTTCTTGAATTCCCATCGGTATCCTATGCCACAGTTGGGCAGCATGCGGTTCCAGCGCAAATCGTCGAACTTGGGAAAAACCGTTCCTGCGCCTACCCATGCCACGACACCATTGCGATGCCAAATGTGCTGGCGCAGTTCTGCCTGTATCTCCAGTTTGCTTTTGTCGCGGTATCGCCCGCTGTAGTAACCGCGCATAGAATGCGAACTGCCCAGCATGGCCATATCCGTCCAGCCCAAACGGCCAAACTGCAGGCTGCCTAAAGCCTGCAGGGCAAGCGTGCAGTCATGCCACAGTGGGCGATAGGCAGATGCCCTGAAGTCGGTTGTCCAATACTTACGACTGCCGCCCGCAAGACTGGCACGAAGCATTTCGCTCACATAGATGTAGCATCCGTGCTTCGGCGCCGTCATCACGTCACGGGTATCGAGCACAAGTACCAGTCCTATACCAATGTTTGTGGCATGCGCAGATTCGCCGTCGAGCAGTTCGGGACGCGATATTTTCCGCGCATTCACATAGCGATAGGCTAACGTTGGGCCGATGTATAGGTTGTTGTTATGAAGCCGGCGGAGCAACTTCACCTCTGCATCTATCTGAAATCGGTTCATGGTGCTCTCGTTATTGCCGTTGTTTCCATTCTCATAGCCAATGCCCCAGAACTTGCTGGGGAAAGAATAGAACGAGGCGTCATATTCCATTCGGTAGCGTCTGCGCGGGAAAATATGGACGCCACCCGCCCCGATCATATAGAAACCGGTCGTAGAAACATCGCCATAGAGCGACACATTCGAAGGCGGCATCAGCGAGTCGGCAGCATCGCTGTAATACAATCCGGCAGCAATCAGCCCCAACCCCAGTTTGGTATCGGTATCATAGTGCGGCCCGCCGATAATACTGAAGTCGAATTTCTCATGGTCTTTTCCTTTGTTAGACTGCTCGAAATAAGCCAACAGCCGCCTTACAACTCCTTGTTTCCGAGTAGGCAAAACGGTGTCTGCCCTCGTGCTGTCTGTCTCGACAGGCACGTCCGGCTGTGCCTGCAACGTGCAGACAGCAAGCAAAAGCGAAATCGTCAGTAAATGTTTCCTCATGATATGCCCGACGCTTTGCAGTTAGAACACCAGCTCCACATTGTCTATCCAAAACGTATTGTCCGGTGAACCGACATAGGCTCCACCGTTGCTCGACGAGAACTGCAACACCAAGTGGGTCGGGGTTTCGTCTTCCGCTGCCCATCCCGTCTCTTTGATCTGCACACTTTTGCCCTTGCTGTTTCTCGCATAGTCGGTCGACCGCAAGCCCATCAGCCGGGCATCATACCCCGGCTGGTTGCGAATGTCGCCATACATGATGCGGTAAGTGGCATTATCCACCCAGCCTTTGGTGCTATGGGCATATTCTACAACCATTGTGCCCACACGCTTTGCCGTGATATTACCTTTGGCATCTTCTGTGCGTTTCTGCAGTAACAGCACCGTTACGGCACAGTCTTTGCCCGCGACAGTAGAGACTTTGCTGAAACCTGTCTGTCTGATGCGGTTCGGACTGCCCGACAATGCCACCCTATAGTCGTATCTCACGGCCTTCGGGCGCTTGCTGTACGCTATTCCCCAGTTCAGGCTTTTCTCCCCGTCCTTAGTTCCCGTAATGGGTTCCTGAATGTCTCCGAGAAAAATAGAGCCTGCCGCCAAAACGCTGATATTCATCAATCCCAACACTTTCACATGCTCTACGTGCGTCATCAGTTTGGCACAATAGCCTCCGCCATGCACGTCACGGTAAACAGACTGGTTTGTTTTCACCACGCCCATCACCTTAGCCATCACGTTGGAGGTGCCCCATGGCGACTTTCCCATATTCTTATAGGGAATGTTCCCCTCTATCGTGTGATTCGGGGCAATCTCGTACAACGTCTTGGCATGCCCACCGATGACCTTCGATTCCTTGATATTTCTCACCACCCAATGCTCCATGTCGCCATAGAGAATGGGCTCTACCCTCTCCTGTGCCGCTGTCATGCCCGAAAGCCAACAGCAAACGATGATTACAAAGAGATGTTTCTTCATTGTATCCTTAATTCTATGCAGCAACCACCCTGCACCTTTATCAAACTTGATATAATACGCATTTTGCCGTAATAAGGGCTGGCAGAGGCGACTGTTCGCTATAAAGGCAGCCAAACCCTTTCCATCCTTTCCTACAAGTCAAATCCGGCTTTCACCTGCAAAAGTAATAAATATAAGTAGGTATTCAAAATTAAACATATAT
>CAUTTP010000077.1:0-14308 GCA_963541305.1 uncultured Prevotella sp. | reverse complement strand
CTTTTTTCAGAGGTCAAAACCTCTGAAAAAAGATGACAAACACCCTCTGTAGAATCGCGTGTAGCAAAATTGAAAAACTTTTGTCCGAAATACGCGAAAATCAGAGGGGTTTGCGTAAGCCTCAAAGCATCAGTGAGTTACACACGAAAAGTAAAAATATATCATAGATATTCATCTTCTCGTCTTGCGATAGCACCCTTTTCGCATCGCGAAAGCATAGTTATCGCGATGCGAGAACATTGAGATCGCACGGCGATTAGGCCGTTATCGCGATGCGAAAGCTATGCTATCGCAACCCTATCCCGAAAATTTCGACCTTCCGTGACCAGAATCTTGCCCAACCACCCCTATTTTTCGCTCTAGAATGAACGAAAATCTGAACGAAAAAACTGTAATGAATTCTTGACAAATTTTGGGAGAGAGAGGAGTGGGGAGAGAGGAGAGAGAAATGTCTGATTGTTGTTTAGGAGTTAAGGAAGTTAAAGGAGTTAAGGAAGTTATCGTTCGTTTCACTCGCTAAGAAGTTAAAGACAAATGTATCATTGGTGTTTATCAAGCTGTTATTCTTAACTCCTTATACCATGAAAATGAAAAGATGGTTTAGCAAAGTATTGTCTTAACTCCTTTAACTCCTTTAACTCCTTTAACTCCCCTAATCCCTTTACTTCTCAACGAAGTTTGCAAAATATTGCGATACGGCTTTGCCGTTCTGATTATTTTCCCTATTTTTGCCGTATGAATAATAATGACAGCATGGTGGACGCGTCCGACAATGCGGGCTATGCGGCGCAGATGATTACCATTCTCGGTCCTACGGCAAGCGGCAAAACGTCGCTGGCAGCCACATTGGCTTACGACTTGGGGGCGGAGGTGATCAGTGCCGACAGCCGTCAGGTGTACCGTGGCATGGACATCGGCACAGGTAAAGATTTAGCCGACTATACGGTGAACGGACGGCAGATTCCCTATCATCTTATCGACATCGCTGAGCCGGGCACGAAATATAACCTGTATGAATACCAACATGACTTTCACGAAGTGTATGAGGACATGGTGCAACGCCGCGTGCGACCGATACTCTGTGGCGGCACAGGCTTGTATATCGAAGCGGTGCTGAAAGGCTATGCGCTGTCGCCTGTGCCTCAGAACACAGAGCTGCGACAGACGCTGGAGGGCAAGCCGCTCGACGAGTTGACGCGAATGTTAGTAAGTCTGAAGCAACAGACGGGTTCCAATATGCACAACAAGACGGACGTAGACTCCTGCCAGCGTGCCATCAGGGCGATAGAGATTGAAACTTATAACCTGAAGAATCCGCTTCCCCCACGCCGGATGCCTGATGTGAACTCGCTGGTAATCGGCGTGAATATTGAGCGCGAGGAACGACGACGGAAGATTACCGCACGCCTGAAACAGCGTCTGGACGAGGGTATGGTGGACGAGATCAGAGGGCTGCTGGCTCGCGGCATAGCGCCCGAAGACCTGATTTATTATGGATTGGAATATCGGTTCGTCACGGAATATGCCATCGGCAAGCTGAAATATGACGAGATGTTAAGCCGCCTTGAGATAGCCATCCACCAGTTTGCCAAGCGTCAGATGACGTGGTTCAGGGGGATGGAACGGCGCGACATCACAATCCATTGGATCGATGCCATGCAGCCTATGGAAGAGAAAGTGAATGCAATAAAACGCCTGATGCAGGAGTAAAACCTGCTGTAGGGCATCGGAGGAAACAAGATATGGAAGAAAATCGCTGGGGAATTATTTATTGTCCGAAGTCGGGCATGTTCGGAGCATCCAACAAGAAGTGGGAGCGCATCCGGCAATGCCTGAAAAATAACGGTATCGCATACGACCATGTGCAGAGCGAGAGCGTGGGTAGCGTGGATCGTTTGGTGAAGATGCTCATTAGCAATGGCTATCGCACGATAGTGATTGTGGGTGGCGACTCGGCACTGAACGATGCGGTGAACTGCATGATGCAGCTGGAGAAGTCGGTGCGCGACGGCATCGCACTCGGCGTGATACCCCATGGCGTGATGAACGATTTTGCTCATTTCTGGGAGTTCGATGAGGATAATGTGGAGCAGACCATCGCATGGCTCAAGCAACGAAGGGTGAGGAAAATCGATTTAGGCTGCATCCGCTATACGAACAAGAAGGGCGAGGCATGCCGACGATATTTCCTCAACTGTATAAACGTGGGGCTCATCGCCTCGATCATGAACCTGCGCCGACAGACACGCCACCTGCTGGGCAGTCGTACGCTGTCGTTCATCTTCTCTTTCGTACTGATGATTTTCCAGCGGCTCGACTACAAGATGAAGGTGAAGATCAACGAAGACACCATCGAACGCAAGGTGATGACAATGTGTATCGGCAATGCAGCGGGCTACGGTCAGACGCCCAATGCTGTGCCCTACAACGGCTTGCTCGATGTGTCGGTGGTGTATCATCCCGGTGTGACGCAGCTCATGGAAGGTATTTATCTGTTTGTGAAAGGCAAGTTCTATAACCATCGCAGCGTACATCCCTATCGCACCCGCGAGGTCATAGTGGAGAAGGCGGAGCATGCCCTCGTTGGCATTGACGGCCGTCTGATGAACACCCCCGTCGGCTCCTATAGGGTGACGGTGGAGCAGGAAGTCATCAACTTTTTGATTCCGGCGTAAAGGAAAAAGAGGAGAGAGAGGGAGGAGAACTAAAGCTATGAAAAGATGAGAAAATGAAAAAGTGAAAAGATGACAGGGCGGTTTAGCAAAGTGTTATCTTTAACTCCTTAGCGGGCGAAGAGAGCGATAACTCCTTTTAATTCCCTCAACTCCCAAACAGCAAAAGGAAGCTCTCTCCCTTTTTTCTCAAAAAGAAAAAAATATTTCGGTTTTCTTTTTGATATAAGTCAACTTTTTATTACTTTTGGGAAAACAATCGGCATGTCGCACAATAACGCGATGCCTGTTTAATGAATAATCACAAGTAATAATACCTTCAACTACTTTCTATGAGTTATCTAAGATTCGAAAAAGCGCTGATGACAAATTTGCAGGACTCCCTACCCAAGGAACTTCTGCGAACCAACCGTTCGGGCGCCTATTCATGCTCCACCCTCGTAGACTGTAATACGAGAAAGTATCACGGGCTGCTCGTTGTGCCGGTGCCGGAACTGGATGACGAGAACCACGTGCTGCTGTCATCGCTCGATTGTACGGTCATACAGCATGGGGCTGAGTTCAACCTGGGCTTGCATAAGTATCAGGGCAACAATTTCAGTCCGAAAGGACACAAGTATATACAGGACTTCGACTGCGACACAGTGCCTACGACAATATATCGAGTGGGTGGTGTAATCCTGAAAAAGGAGGTGGTGTTCCAGCATTATGAAGACCGTATTTTGATTCGTTACACGCTGGAGGACGCACATTCGCCCACAACGCTACGCTTCCGTCCATTCCTCGCTTTCCGCAGCGTACGGCAGTTTACGCACGAGAATGCGGTGGCCAGTCGTGATTATCATGAGGTGGACAATGGCATCAGCACTTGCATGTATGCCGGTTATCCCAACCTCTACATGCAGTTTTCCAGAAAGAGCCAGTTCGTTTTCCAGCCCGATTGGTATCGTGGCATCGAGTATCCGAAAGAGCAAGAAAGGGGATATGCCTCGAACGAGGACCTCTATGTGCCCGGCTATTTCGATGTGAGCATCCGCAAGGGCGAGAGCATTGTGTTCTCAGCCTCTACGTCAGAGATTAAGACACGTGGCCTGAAGGCGTTGTTTGACAAGGAGGTAGATGAGCGAGCACCGCGTGACAACTTCTTCCACTGTCTGGTGAACGCTGCCCACCAGTTCCACAACAAGGATAAGGCCGGCGAGAAATACATCGTGGCTGGCTATCCGTGGTTCAAGGTACGCGCCCGTGACACATTCATCGCCCTGCCGGGACTGACGCTTTCCATCGAGGAGGATGATTATTTCATTGATGCGATGGCAACAGCAGAGAAAGGTTTGCGTGAGTTTATGGAGGGCAGACCACTGTCGGTGAAGCTCTACGAGATAGACCAGCCTGACGTGTTGCTATGGGCTATATGGTGCATTCAGCAATATGCCAAGGAAAACGACATGGAGATGTGCCGACAGCGATATGGTGCATTGGTCAAGGACATCATGGACTATATCCTCGGACAGAAGCATCCCAACCTGACCGTAGAGGAGAATGGACTGGTGAAGACCGACGGCAAGGATCGTGCCGTGACGTGGATGAACTCTACGGCCAACGGTCGTCCGGTAGTTCCTCGCACAGGATTCATCGTGGAGTTTAACGCCTTGTGGTATAACGCACTGAAATTTGCTGCCAGTTTAGCCGAGTTGGATGGGCACAAGAAAGGCGCTGCCGACTTGGAAGCACGCGCAGCCCTCTGCAAGGAATCGTTTGTCTCTACCTTCCTCAACGACTATGGCTATCTGTATGATTATGTAGATGGATATATGGTAGACTGGAGCGTGCGCCCCAATATGATCTTTGCCGCAGCCTTCGATTATTCTCCGCTTTCTTCCGATCAGAAGAAGAAGGTGATAGATATATGTACGCGCGAACTGCTCACCCCTAAGGGGTTACGTTCGCTTTCACCCAAAAGCGGCGGCTACAATCCCATGTATGTCGGTCCGCAGGCACAGCGCGACTATGCCTACCATCAGGGCACAGTATGGCCGTGGCTCGGTGGATTCTACATGGAAGCCTGCCTCAAGCTCTACAACCGCACCCGTCTGAGCTTCATCGAGCGTCAGATGGTGGGCTACGAAGACGAGATGTTTTATCACTGTATAGGCACGCTGCCCGAACTGTTCGACGGCAACCCGCCTTTCCACGGACGCGGCGCGATGTCGTTTGCCGTCAACGTGGCGGAGATTCTGCGCTCATTGGAACAGTTGGAGAAGTATAAATATTAAAATAGGAGGACCGGCTAATGAAAGTCTTAATGTTTGGATGGGAGTATCCTCCTCATGTTTATGGTGGTCTGGCTACAGCCAATTTCGGTATCTCCGAGGGCTTGCATGCTCAAGGCGATGTCGAGACCATCTTGTGTCTGCCCAAGCCTTGGGGCGACGAAGACCGCACCTATGCTCGCATCGTGGCGATGAACTGTGTGCCTATTGCCTATCGTGATGTGGATTATGACTATGTGAACCGTCGTGTGGGCAATACTATGCTGCCCGATGATTACTATCGTTATCGTGAGCATATCTACTCAGATTTCAACTATATGCATGTCAACGACCTCGGTTGTATGGATTTTGCGGGTGGCTATCCGGGCAATCTGCACGAAGAAATCAACAACTATTCGGTTATTGCAGGCGTGGTGGCGCGTGCCGAGGAGTTCGATATTATACACGCCCACGACTGGCTCACCTATCCGGCAGGCATCCATGCCAAGCAGGTGAGCGGCAAACCGCTGTGCATTCACGTGCATGCCACCGACTATGACCGCAGTCGCGGACAGGTGAACCCCACGGTATATTCCATTGAGAAAGACGGTATGGACAATGCCGACTGCATCATGTGCGTGAGTAACCTGACGCGCAACACTGTCATCAACCAGTATCATCAGGATCCGCGCAAGGTGTTCACCGTGCACAATGCCGTGTATCCGTTGAGTGCCGAGTACGAAGCCATTCCGCGTCCCGACCATACCGGCAGGGAGAAGGTGGTGACTTTCCTCGGCCGAATCACCATGCAGAAAGGACCGGAATACTTTGTCGAGGCTGCCAACATGGTGCTACACCGCACGCGCAATATCCGTTTCTGCATGGCCGGCTCGGGCGACATGATGGACCAGATGATTTACCTCGCTGCCGAGCGAGGTATTGCCGACCGTTTCCACTTCCCCGGTTTCATGCGTGGCAAGCAGGTCTACGAATGCCTGAAAGCCTCCGATGTCTATGTCATGCCGTCGGTCAGCGAGCCATTCGGCATCTCGCCGCTTGAAGCCATGCAATGCGGCACGCCCACGATTATTTCCAAACAGAGCGGTTGTGCCGAGATATTGACCAACTGTATCAAGGTTGACTACTGGGATATTCACGCACTCGCCGATGCCATCTACAGTATCTGCCACAACGACAGCTTCTTCCACTATTTGCAGGAAGAGGGTAAGCATGAGGTCGACCAAATCACGTGGGAAAAGGTTGGTGCATGGATTCGCGAATTATACCTGCAAACTTTGAATTGGAATAGAGAGAATAGGAATTAGAAATCATGACTGCCAAACCATGAGTCATAGCCCGCAGGCATGACGTACTCTCCTTTGGAGAGGCTTGGGGAGGCCTTAAAGACATTAGATATGAAAACGATTTGTTTATATTTTGAGATACATCAGATCATTCATCTGAAACGTTACCGCTTTTTCGACATCGGTACAGACCATTATTATTATGATGACTACGAGAATGAGCGTAGCATCAACGACATTGTAGAGCGCTCCTACATGCCGGCCTTAGAGAATATTCTCGGGATGATCAAGGAGAACGGCGACTACTTCAAGGTGGCGTTCTCACTGTCGGGTGTGGGCATCGAACAGCTGGAGATGCATGCTCCGCAGGTGCTCGACAAGTTGCAGGAACTTAACCGGACTGGTTGCGTGGAGTTTCTTGCCGAACCCTATTCGCATGGCCTTTCATCGCTGAAAGACGACCAGAACTTTGCTGCCGATGTGCGTAAGCAGTGTCATAAGATCAAGGAATACTTTGGCAAGACGCCCTCCGTGCTGCGCAACTCATCGCTGATCTATAGCGACGACATCGGTCTACAGGCTGCCCGGATGGGCTTCAAGGGCATGCTCACCGAAGGCGCCAAGCATGTGTTGGGTTGGAAATCACCCCACTACGTCTATAACTGTGCCCTCGCACCAAATCTCAAGCTGTTGCTGCGCGACGTGAACCTCAGCGATGATCTCTGCCTGCGATTCAACAACAGCGACTGGGAGGGTTATCCGCTCTTTGCCGACAAGTATATCGAGCGTATCGCCAACTTCCCGGCCGAAGAGCAGGTCATCAATATCTTCATGGAGTTGTCGGCCTTCGGCATCGCCCAACCCTTGTCATCCAACATCCTTGAGTTCTTCCATGCGCTGCCCACCTTTGCCAAGCAGCGTGGCCTCACTTTCTCCACGCCCACCGAAATCTGCCTGAAGATGAAGAGTGTGGGCAATCTTGATGTGCCCGACACGCTGTCGTGGATAGACGAGGAACGCGATGTGAGCAGTTGGCTGGGCAACCCCATGCAGCGCGAGGCGTTCGACAAGCTCTACTCGGTGGCCGAGCGTGTGCGTATCGCCAACGATCCCCGTATCAATCAAGACTGGGATTACCTGCAGGCCAGCAACAACTTCCGATTCATGACCACAAAGCCCACAAGTGTGGGGCTTGATCGTGGCATCTATTCAGACGCGTTCGATGCTTTCACCAACTATATGAATATCCTCGGCGATTTCATCACCCGCGTGAACGACCTTTACCCGTCGGAAATCGACAACGACCAGCTCAACTCTCTGCTCACCACTATCAAGAATGAGGGTGATGAGATTGAGATGAAGGATAAGGAAATAGCCCGTTTGCAGGCAAAGATAGAAAAGATTGAGACTGAAACCGAGAAACTGCGCGAGAAATACGAGGGTACCAAGCCCACAGCCAAGAAACCTGCAGCTAAAAAGCCTGCAACGGCAAAGAAGACCGCTGCTGCGAAGAAACCCGTTGAGGCTGCGGCTGAAGAAAAGAAAGCCTAATAGCCTCCAATTGTAGTGGTATAACCAAAGTATGGGAGCGCATACTTTCATCAACATAAACCGCTGTTCAGAGATGAGCAGCGGTTTTTTTAAGTATCCTTTCTTCTCTTTTTCCTTTCGTTCTCCCCCTCTCTCCACCAAGAAATTCATTCAGAAATAATTCAACAACACCCTTCAAACTTCGGCCGATTTTCCAAACTCATAAGGATTTCGGCTGAAAATCGCGAAAAATCAAGGGTATTATGATTTCAGCTGATTATCAACGAATTACAACCATTAGATAAAAATTCTCGGAAAAAATGATTTTTTCGGCATCGCGATAGCATAGCTTTCGCATGGCGAAAGCACCGTTATCGCGATGCGAGACCATTGAGATCGCATCGCGATAAGCACCAAATGGAGATGCGAAAACTATGTTATCGCAAGGCCGTCTCGATTTTTTCGATCAAAAATCTGCGTATTCTTGACAAAACAGACCGATTTTTCAACTTTCCGAAACGTTAAATTACCTTTAATTCCGAGCAGAGAATTGGACAAAAATAGCGAACGGGTGAAAAAGCAGAAAGGCCTAACCCAACAATACCATCAAGCCGCCAATGAGGATGTAGCCGATGGCGTATGGCAAGGCTGACATCAGAATTTCTCCATCCTTACCCTGCATATTGCAAGAGGCTGTAGCGATGGCGATACTCTGCGGCGAAATCATCTTGCCGCCGGTGGCACCGGTTGTGTTAGAGGCCACGAGCCAGTTGCGCTCCGAACCATCCATCCCGAAGAAGGTGCCCTGCCCTGTCATCCCCAACTGCCCAGCTACACCGGCCTGCAGCTTACCGAAAAGGATGTTAGAGGAAGTATCCGAACCGGTCACAAACGTACCGATAGCACCTATCAGCGGGGCGAAGAATGGATATAGACTACCCGTAATGGCCACAAGGCCGGCAGCAATAGCTGCAATCATACCACTATAATTCATCACTGATGCCAGCGAGATGAGGCAGATAATCGTTACAATCGTCTTGCGGAGATTGACCACCGTCTTCATCAGGATCATCATCAGGCGGCCGAGGCTCAAGCCTTGTATCAGTCCGCCGATGGTGGCACCGAGGAAGAGCATGAGCCCTGCATTGCTGATCCAACCGAACTTAAAGGTAGAGTCGATGACGGGAAGTGCCACCTTACTCACAAGGTGGGTCTTCAGGAAATCATTGACGGGAGGACAGAGCGCACCCGACACGAGGATGAAAATCAGGATAAAGAGATAGACACTCCACGCGCGGAAGGTCTCCCCGGCGGTATAGCTCTTGCCGCCCTGCGCCACATTCACGGCAGCAGTCTCGCCGGTAGCTGTAGCCACAACGGCTCTCTTGCGTGAAGCAAACATCTTGGCGTAGATGATAATAGCGATAACGGCTGCAATGGAACCGATGATGGCAGGAGTTTCAGAACCCAGATAGCGGGCACAGAGAAACTGCACCACCACGGAGATGACACCCACCCAGAGGGCAAGGAAAATGTTTTTCACGATAGCCTTACGGTCGGTGAGCATCAGGATGATGAAAGGGAGGAGGATAAACAGGGGCGAAAGCTGAATCACGGCAAAGGCTGACGTTTCGCAGATAGCCTCGGCAGAGGCCGAACCACCGGGCGCCACCTCATTGCAAAGGGTAGTGACAGGCACGCCCACCGCACCGAATCCGGTGGCGACGGTATTGCCAATCAGTGCGACAAGCGCCGAAAACATGGGCTTGAAACCTAAGCCGATAAGGATGGCTGCGGGAATGGCGACAGCCGTTCCGAAACCTGCCATACCTTCGAGCAGACCGCCGAAGCCCCACACAAGCATAAGCACGAGGATGCCCTTGTCGTCGCTGATAGAGGTAAACTGTTCCTTAATCACCTCTATCTCCTTACTCTCCACAAGGATGTTATAGCTGTAGATGGCCATCAAAATGATGATGAGGATGGGGAAAATGGCCTTGAGCACACCCTCCGCGAAGCTCCATCCCACCACGCCGAAGATCGAAGCCTCGCGGAAGTGCTGGGGCACCATGCCGAGCGACGGGGCGGCGAAGAGAGCCAAAAGAATGGTTACGACAAGGGTGATGAATGCACTCTTGTGTCCCGGCATCTTGAATCCCAACATCAGGATGAAGAGCAGGAGAATAGGAATGATTGATACGATTGCTGACATACGTTAAAACAGATTGTTGTTATTATGTTCGAAATAAAATAGATTTGGCTTATTCAAATGTAGATGTTTTTTCAAAACGGGATGAAACTATACCCGTTAAATTATATTAAACACCCCTTTTTTCTCTTATCAGGTAAAGAAATGGAGCCTCATGCATGAGTATTGACGTCATGTATGAGGCTCCGGCTGCTTTTGTATAATATGATGAATGGCGAGTTATGGTTCAAGTTTATTGAGCTGCACCTGTGGTTTCAACACGTCGTTTACCTTCTCAGTGTATTCCGCAAGATGCAGGGTGGCGGTCAGTGGTGTGCTCTCCACGTTGTCGCCCACCAAGAACCGATAGTCGCCGGCTTCACCTTTCCACTGGCTTCCAGCCTCATCGAAGCTGGTGAGATCGCGGCGGTCGATGGCCATGGTGAGTGTCTGGCTCTCGCCGGGCGCCAATTCACGCGTTTTGGCAAAGGCCTTGAGCTCCTTGTTGGGCTTCTTGCAGGCACCCTGCGGAGCCTTCACATAGACCTGCACTACCTGCTTGCCGGCCACACTGCCCGTATTCTTAACGGTCACGCTCACCACCACCTGATCCTTCCGTGCCTTAGCCGAGAGCCCGCTCATGGCAAAGTTTGTATAACTCAAACCATAGCCAAAGGGATAAGCCACCTGCTTATTGAAAGTGTCGAAATAGCGATAACCCACATAGATATCCTCATCATGATGGGTGAAGTTCACGCCTTTCACATTATTATCATAGAGCTGATCGGTCAGCCCATAATAGTCGGGGCGTACGGGGAAGTTGGCTGTCGAGGGATGATCGGCGGCAGAAATAGGCCATGTCATCGTGAGATGTCCCGAAGGGTTAGCCTTTCCCGTCAGTACATCAGCCACAGAATTGCCACCCTCCTCACCGGGCTGCCATGCCATGAGGATAGCATCCGCACGGTCGCGCCAGCTCACTGTTTCCATCACCGAACCCGAATTGATCACCACTATCACGGGTTTACCCTGCGCATGGAACACGTCGCTCACACGAGAGATCATGTCTTTCTCCGCTTGGGTGAGATTGAATTCGCCCTCTATCTCACGGTCCAGCCCCTCGCCGGCCTGCCGGCCGATGGTGATAATGGCGGCCTGTGCCTGCGGAGCCTCATGCTCCACACAGCGCTGGGTGATCTCAATCTCGTCGAGCTTAGGCTGTCCTTGATCCAAGAACCACATCTGCGGATTCTTGTCGGCCTTCAGTTTGGCGGAGGCGTAAGCCACATATTTCCGATAGATGTCGGTCAACTGATCAGTGGTGGAGATGCCGGCATTATTCAATCCTTGCACCATATCGACCACATAGGGTACGTGCACGCAACCCGAACCCAAGCCGCCGCTCATGAAATCATAGCTGTTAACACCAAACAGCGCTACCTTGCTCACATCCCGCAAGGGCAATACCGTCGAACCGTTGAACTTTCCGTTCTTCAGCAGCACCATGCCCTCGGTAGAGCTTTGACGCGTAATCTTGGCATGAGCCTGCAGGTCGGGCTTATTGGAACAGGCATAACCCTTGAAGTGCGGGGTCTTCACGATATACCGGAGCATGTGTCTCACGTTGCGATCCACGTCTTTGATGTCGAGTGTACCAGCCTTCACGGCTGCCACAATGTCCTCTACCTGAGCGGGATAACCGGGCATCATGAGGTCGTTGCCGGCATGCACCTCCTGCCCGGTGGGCAGGTCGGGACGCTTGCCAATCCAGTCGGTCTCGACGATTCCGTCGAATCCCCACTCATTGCGCAGCACGGTGGTGAGCAGATCATGACTGCCCTGTGCATACACACCGTTGATCTTGTTGTAGGATGACATGATAGTCCACGGCTTGCTGCGGCGCACCACCGTCTCGAAACCCTTGAGATAAATCTCGCGCAAGGCACGCTGGCTCACGCGTTCATCCACTCGCACACGGTCGCTCTCCTGCGAGTTTACGGCGAAATGCTTAGGCGATGCACCCACACCTTGACTTTGAATGCCATTGGTCATAGCGGTACCGATGAGCCCGGTCACGATAGGGTCTTCGCTGTAATATTCGAAGTTGCGTCCGCAGAGCGGGTTGCGATGAATGTTGAGACCGGGGCCAAGCACCACGTCGCATCCATATTCCAATGTCTCCTTGCCGATCGCGCGTCCCACCTGCTCCACAAGCTCCACATTCCAAGTAGAGGCAAGACACGAGCCGATGGGGAAACCCGTGGCATAGAACGTCTGGTCGGTGCCTTCACGATGGGCATCGATATGCACGCCGGCAGGACCATCGGTCATCACCGTGGCAGGAATGCCGAGACGGGGAATAGCCACCGTCACACCGGCAGCACCGGCCACAATCTTCTTCTGATGCCCCATGAAGGCACCGCTGCCCACAAATCCATCGTTACCGCCACCCACGAGCATCTGCGCCTTTTCCTCTAAGGTCATGGCAGCCAGCACCTCTTCAATATTGTCGGCATTGAGTTGCGGCGCTTGTGCCGACATACTGCCGACCATACACGCGCCCATTGCTAATGTTGTAAGTTGCTTTTTCATCATCTTTTATTTTTTGAGGGAGAGAGGAGAGGGGAAGAGAGGAGAAGGGGTGGTCTTGCAGACGTTTCAGCAATCAACTGCCAGAGTGGTCGCTCCTCCCCTTCCTTTCTTTCCCTTTAAATGTTCCCTATCTTCTTGCTATATTCCTTAATTATCTTGAGGGTCGACTTATCCGAAGAGAATACGGAGTTGAGCCCCTGTGCCTCCTGCGCAGGATCGCCCGTGTAAGGGTCGCCCACCTGCCACTGCTCGTGCGTGGGCTTGGCCTCGCCACCCCATCCCCAGAAATTGCAGCCGGCAAAAAGACCACCACGCATGGCATTGTCGGCCACTAAGCCGAACACATATTTATAATAGCTGTCACGACCTTTGACAGGCGTATCCAACGTGAACTTGAAACCATCGCGCGGATAGCCGTATTCTTCCATCACCAAAGGCTTATGCACGCGCTCGCACACCCGTAAGTGCTCGTCTATATACGCTTTCGTGTTGGCATACGCACGGGGCAGGTCAGCTATCAGATGGTCGGGTCGCACCCAGCCCCAGTTGTAAGGCCAGAGGTGCACGTTGCAATAGTCAATGTTCTTGTCGGCCACGATGCGCTCGTAAGCCTGTATGTCGTTCTCGCACCCCCACGAGCCCTCGCTGCCCACGGAGATGAGGTGGTTGGGGTCGAGACGGCGTATCAACGCGGCCGCCTCGCCTATCCATTTCTCGAAAGCGGGCAGAGCCTCCTTGCTGAACGCGCGCGGCTCGTTGCCAATCTGCCACGACATGATGGCGGGATCGTCCACGTAACGCTTACCCGTATAGCGGTTGGTACGGCTCAGGATGAAGCTCACATAATCATAAAACAGCTTATGCGCCTGCTCATTGCCGGCATACTTCGCTACGAAGCTCATATACGCCGGATAGCCGTCCTCGTTGGGGCGCGGCGCCCTACCCTCTCCGGCATGTTCCAGATAGAAGCTGTAGCCACCGCTCCACTCCCATGAGTTGTTGAGATAGAGCACGGCCACCATGCCACGCTTGCCCATCTCCATCAACAGATAGTCGAGACCGGCCAATATAGTATCATTATATACACCGGGAGCAACCTGCAGCGTAGGCTCAACTTTAGTTGTCACGCCACGCTCGCCGTCCGACCCCACGAGCACGCGAAGATTGCTGATGCCCGCCTCTTTCATCCGGTCGAGCTCGCGAGACAGACGCGCACGGTCGCCGCCCTGCCCCTCGGAACCGAGAATGGCGCCATACCAGAAGTTTGTTCCTACGAAATAATACGGTTTGTCGCCACGCCAGAACTTGCCGTCATGACATGTGACCATTTGTGCTTGTATCGTCATTACATACATAAGTGCAAGTATCAGAACGATAAGATAGTGATAGATTGGTTTCATACAAGTGCAAAGATAGCACAAAAAAGCGAAAGATGATTATACTATATTGTCCAAATCGCACACTTTTCGGCGAATGTCACTGCCTTGATTTTATCATCCAACATTGTCCTCAATGTTTTCCGTGCATTTCCGCCAAGCTCCATGTAACTGTTGCCTGTCCTGCCCGTTCTCAAGCCACTCATCCGGATGTTCCTGCGTTTTTTCAGTCGGGGAGCATCTTCCTGCCACTCCCTTTACACCCGTTTCATCATCGCTTTCCACCCTGACGATGACGTACGCCGAACGCTGTACGCATGTACGCCGAACAACGTACGCACGTACACCGAACGACATACGCACGTACACCGAACGACATACGCACGTACACCGA
>CAUTTP010000076.1:0-14449 GCA_963541305.1 uncultured Prevotella sp. | reverse complement strand
GAGTTACGAGCAAAAAGTAAGAATATGCCATAGATATTCATCTTTTCGTCTTGCGAAAGCACCCTTTTCGCATCGCGAAAGCATAGTTATCGCGATGTGAAACCATTGAGATCGCACTGCGATTAGGCCGTTATCGCGATGCGAAAGCATAGCTATCGCGAGGTTGGCACAAATTTTTCGACCTTCCGCGACCTGAATCTTGCCCAACCGCCCCGATTTTTCGCTCTAGAATGAACGAAAATCTGAACGAAAAAACTGTAATGAAATCTTGACAGATGAGGACAGAAAGAGGAGGGCAAAAAGACAGATAGACAAATTTCCCTGTAGGTGATTGCAACAGTAGAAAAAAACTTTTTTGTATTTTATTCGATGTCTTTTCAGATAATCTCTATACCTTTGCTATATTGTTCAATAAAGATTTGAGAAGATGAAAATGCATGTTTTGCATACCGGTAAGGTAAGAGTTTCACCTTATTTGCCTTTTGGTGGCAATTGTGGCATCATCAAAGCATCGGGCTTGACACCCCCAAAAACAAATGGATATGGCTACCCGTATGGTCTATCCGATTGAAATGCCATACCGACCGACAGGGCATGCCGATGGACTTATATGCAGCTTTTTGATGCTATCTCATCTGTCCGGATGCCGATATGGGCAATCACTGCTCCCGATGCGGGCAAAGACATGAAGCTATTTGCACAGACCAAATGATAAATCTCTATAAAAAACAGAAACAGTAAAGATGATGAAGAAACTTTTGACAACAATCATGGCCGCACTCGGGCTTGGTGCAAGTTCGTGTGTACAGGGCGAAAATGTGGTGTCGGTGAATACGGACGAGTTTGAAAAGGCCATCACAGCCGACACGGTGCAGCTGTTGGATGTACGCACAGTCGAGGAATTTGCCGTAGGGCGCATTGCTTACGCGAAAAACATTGATGTGAACCAGCCCGACTTCATGGAGAAAGCTGTGCCAGCACTCGATAAGACAAAAAAGGTTTATGTATATTGCCATAGCGGGCGCCGCTCCCTGCGTGCTGCCAATATGTTGGCACGCGAAGGCTTCAGCGTGGTTAATCTTGCGGGCGGCATCACCGCTTGGCAACAAGAGGGCAAACCGGTAGAGCCATAGCCTGTCTTTCAAACTTACACTAAACCTTCAGCCTATCGCCTTTTAGGCTTGGAAAATTGGTGTTATCTACCGTATGAAATACATAAGCAACCGGAACAAACAACAATATATGGGAAGGCTTGTAAAGTATACTGTTGCAATTACAAGCATCTTGTAACGAGATTACAAAGGCCTTGTAATTACGACAAAGGCTAAAGGTGGTATCTGTAATTACGCTTTGCTCTCTCCGGAGTGGATTGGAACGAGCCGATCGAACCGCCTTTGGCCGCCCCGCGATATTCTGCCCATCGCGACCGGATGCGGTCTACATAGTCGACGGTTTCCGAACCTCTCATATAGCCATATTTTACCACGGGGTCTCTATAGAATGTGGGGTCACTGAGTTTAAGCACAAACTCTGACACATCTGACCACTGATGCGGGTTGCGCCCATGCTTCCTCGCCAAAGCCATGGCATCGCGAATGTGGAAGTGCCCGCCGTTGTAGCTTGCCAACACATAGTAGATTCGGTCGGTAGCAGGGATGTCTTTGAACAATCCGGTCAGTTCCCTGATGTATTTCACGGCCGCTGCAATGTTACGCTCCGGGTCATAGAGATCGCTGTGAGCCAATCCCAGATGCGTGGCGGTGGTAGGCATAATCTGCATCAGCCCACATGCGCCGGTCCATGAACGAGCCTGCGGGTCGAACGTTGATTCCTGATAGCACTGAGCCGCCAACAGTCGCCAGTCCCATCGTGCCTGCGGAGCATGGCGCTGGAAGTAGCCGTCATAATTTGAAATCACGCCACTAGCCCGATTCTGCATCGGTGCATACACCCGTCGGACTATGCTCCGGCTCGACAGAATAAACTGCTCCTCCTTTTCTATACCAGCTATCATCTCGGGCTTAAACCATCGGTTCAGCGTATCGGCCAGCTCACGATTATCGGCCTGCACAGCCCATTCCGTCTTGAGAGAATCGACCCCTGCCCCGGCAAACCGAATGCCTTTGGTAGACTTAGGTAACTGATAGGCTATGATATCGGCATCGCCATTCTTCAGTCGTTCTACCATCTCGGCAGTATCCTTGCACAACTCGACACGAAGCGACACACCGATGGCCTGTGCGAACTTCTCGCACAGCAGATATTGTAAGCCCATGCCTCGTCCATGATAATCGTAATAGGTTTCCGGTCCCGATATGGTGAGCATAATCAGTTCTCCATTGCTGATGATGTCATTCAGGCTGAATGCACGCTCCGGCGAAATGCTGTCCTCTGTCAAAGACGTACCCCAAGGAGTGGTTTCCACCACTTTCTTTTCTTCACACGAGGCCATGACTATCACGGCTACCATGCCCATCATCCAACAGAAAGACTGTCGTGCGAAATCCATGAATTTAGTTTTTACAGTTTGTTGTATGTTATACCGAGCCGGTTTCATATCTACTAATTTATCAACAAAATTACTACTTTTATTGCATATTCGCTTAAATTTGAGTACATTTGCAAGGGTTTTTAAGAAAAAAATATAAAGCGAATAAACAGATTAAGTAAAAGAAGATGTTAAGAATAGCCGTTCAATCGAAGGGTCGCCTTTACGAAGACACCATGAATCTGCTGGCCGAAGCCGACATCAAAGTGCCGCCCAGCAGGCGCACACTGCTGGTCCAGAGTTCCAATTTCCCGCTTGAAGTGCTTTTTCTCCGTGACGACGACATTCCGCAAAGTGTAGCAAGCGGTGTGGCCGACATCGGTGTGGTGGGCGAGAATGAGTTTGAGGAACGCCACGAAGATGTGCAGATCATCGACCGATTAGGCTTCTCAAAATGTCGTCTCTCGTTGGCTATTCCTAAAGCCATCGACTATCGGGGACTGCAATGGTTCAACGACCGCAAGATTGCCACGTCCTATCCCGGCATTTTGCGTCGATTCATGAACAAGAACGGTATCAATGCCGACATACATGTCATCACAGGTTCGGTGGAGATCAGCCCGGGAATCGGCTTGGCCGATGCCATCTTTGACATCGTGAGCTCAGGCTCTACGCTTGTTCACAACAATCTGAAAGAGGTGGAAGTGGTGATGCAAAGTGAAGCCCTGCTGATCGGCAACTGGAAAATGGACGATGAGAAGCATAATATTCTCAATGAGATGCTCTTCCGTTTTGAGGCTGTACGTTCGGCTCAAGATAAGAAATATGTGATGATGAACGCACCAAAGGACAAGGTTGAGGAGATTACCGAGGTGCTTCCCGGCATCAAGAGCCCCACCATTATTCCTCTCTCTGACCCTTCGTGGTGTGCCATTCACACTGTGCTAGACGAGAAACGATTCTGGGAAATCATCGGCAAACTTAAGGATCTTGGTGCACAAGGCATCTTGGTGACGCCAATCGAGAAGATGATTCTATAAATCTGAAAGGGAAGGAAGCAAATGGAGGATAACCGTGTATTTATGGCTTGAACCGCTCCCCTCTGTCATCTCCTTCAACTTTGAACAAGTAAAAGCATCATGAACATCATAAAATATCCACAACGCAACGAGTGGGCTTCCATCATTGAGCGACCTCATTTGGACGTTTCTCAGCTCAACGCCATCGTGACCGGTGTGCTGGACGATATCAAGGCCAATGGTGACACTGCCGTCAAACGGTATGAGGAGAAGTTCGACCATGTGGTTCTCGAGCAGCTTGCGGTAAGCAAAGCCGAGATCGACGAGGCCATGAATCTGATCTCGGATGAGCTGAAATCAGCATTGATTTTGGCGCATGAAAACATTGCAAAGTTTCATGAGGCGCAGAAATTTGAAAGTGAGGAGATAGAGACTAGCAAAGGTGTGACCTGCTGGCAGAAGAGCATACCTATTCAGAAAGTAGGACTTTATATTCCCGGCGGTACCGCTCCCCTGTTCTCCACCGTCCTCATGCTCGCCACACCAGCCAAGATTGCAGGCTGTTCCGAGATAGTGCTCTGCACGCCGCCCAACAAGGAGGGTAAGGTGCATCCTGCCATTCTTGTCGCAGCAAGAATTGCGGGAGTGAGCAAGATATTCAAGGCAGGTGGCGTGCAAGCTATTGGAGCGATGGCCTACGGTACGGAATCCATACCGAAAGTTTATAAGATTTTCGGTCCGGGCAACCAGTTTGTTATGGCTGCCAAGCAGCAGGTGAGTCTCCACGATGTGGCTATTGACATGCCGGCAGGTCCCAGCGAGGTGTGTGTGATAGCCGACGAGACCAGCAACGCAGCCTTTGTAGCAGCCGATTTGCTCTCGCAAGCAGAGCATGGCACCGACTCTCAGGTTATCCTTATCGCTACATCCGAAAAGACTTTGAATGCCGTTCGGGCTGAGGTTGACCGCCAATTGGCGCTTCTTCCACGCAAAGAAATCGCCGCCAAGACGCTGGAAAACTCCCAGCTTGTGCTCGTGCATGATGATGACGAGGCTATGGATCTCTGCAATGAATATGCGCCGGAGCATCTCATCATCTCTACAAAGAATTATGAAGAGTTGGCTGTCAAGGTGCTCAATGCGGGCAGTGTATTCCTCGGCGAATGGGCTTGCGAGAGTGCGGGCGACTATGCGAGTGGTACCAACCACACCCTTCCTACTCACCGATACGCCTTGTCGTATAGCGGTGTCAATCTGGATAGCTACAACCGCAAGGTGACTTTTCAGCACCTTACAGAGGATGGCGTACGGAGTATTGGCAAAGCCGTGGTGTGTATGGCAGAGAATGAATGCCTCGAAGCCCATGCCAACGCCATGCGCTTGAGGGTGAAGAGTGTGTCAGAAGAAATAGAATAGTTATCGATTTTTATCATTTAAGCATCAAACAATGAAGGCATTACAAGACTTGGTTCGTCCAAATATATGGAAGTTAGCACCCTATAGTTCTGCACGAAACGAATACTCAGGACATGAAGCCCACGTGTTTTTGGATGCTAATGAGAATCCCTACAATCAGCCTTTCAACCGCTATCCGGACCCATTGCAGCTGGAACTGAAAGCAGAGATTTCCAAGGTTAAGAAAGTTCCTGCATCAAATATCTTCTTGGGCAACGGCTCGGATGAGGCTATCGACTTGGTTTTTCGTGTGTTTTGCCAGCCCGGCGTGGATAATGTAGTGGCCATAGAACCTACATACGGCATGTATCGGGTGTGTGCAGACATCAATGACGTGGAGTATCGGCCGGTGTTGCTGGATGAGCATTATCAGCTGGATGCCACCAAACTTCTTGCTGCCTGCGACCGAAACACTAAGGCCGTATGGATATGTTCGCCCAACAACCCTACGGGAAACAATATCCAACAGAAAGAGATCGAGACCGTGCTCAACCTTTTCGACGGTATTGTCGTTATAGACGAAGCCTACAGCGACTTCTCCACGGCAGAAGTTTTCCGCACGAAGATAGCCCAATATCCCAACCTTATTGTGTTCAATACCATGAGCAAAGTATGGGGATGCGCAGCCATTCGTCTGGGTATGGCATTCGCCGGCGAGGAGATCATAGACTTATTTAATAAGGTGAAATACCCCTATAATATAAACCTTCTTACCCAGCAGCAAGCACTTGATGCACTGAAGCATCGGGAGGACGTGGAGAAATGGGTCAATATTCTCATACAGGAACGTGGCAGGATGATAAAAGCATTTATAGATCTGCCTATTTGCGAGAAAGTTTATCCCACAGATGCCAACTTCTTCTTGGCAAAGATGACCGACGCACAAGCCATCTATGACTACCTTGTGAATAAGGGTATCATCGTGAGAAACCGTAACAAGATAAAGCTCTGCCAAAACTGTTTGCGCGTCACGATAGGCACCAAGAGCGAGAACGCCGAGCTGCTAAGCGCATTAAGACAATATTGAATCATCCTCGCCCACTTCATTCCGGCACTCAATGTTCACATCGGTACTATATTAGAAACGCTACATCCGATGTAAAATTAAAATTCTTTTTTTCATTTTTAGCATGGAAAATGCTTGATACATCGGACGTTTTTACTAACTTTGCACAAGTGATTGAATTAGATAGACATATAGAGATTCTGCTTTTAGGCAATGATTGTGTGATTGTACCGGATTTCGGTGGATTCATGGCACATTATGACGAAGCACGAAAAGATGAGAATGACGGTTGCTTTCTTCCGCCATTACGTACTATAGGATTCAATCAGAAACTCATTCTCAACGACTCATTGATTGCCCAGTCGTATGTCGAAGCATACGACATCAGCTATCCGGAGGCAGTGAGACGCATTGAGGATGAGGTGAGAGAACTGCGTCAGCACCTTGAGAATGATGGTCACTATGAGCTTAATCATATCGGCATATTGAAATTTAACGAGGACGGCTACTATGAGTTTACCCCTTGCGAAGCAGGTATTCTCACACCGGCACTTTACGGATTGAGCAATTTCGAAATGAAAACGCTCGCCAAAATCTTAGAGGAGCAGGTTGCCGCTCAGGCAAACAGCAAGGCTGCGGCAGATATGACAGCATCCGTTACCAGCCCTACTCCATCTACCGACACTATCGGAAATAAGGATGAAAGCAGCAAGCTCATATCTCTTTGGCGTAATCTTGCCGTGGCCTGTATCGCTATTCTGCTGTTCCTTCTCTTGCCATCTCCATTGGCCAACAACAGCAAGAAAATGCTGCAAAGCAAGGTCAACACGCAGCTTTTGCAACGCATACTTCCCAAGGATGTGACGACAGGTGAGCAAAGCGTGAAAGAAGCCGTAAAGAAAGCAGATATCAAAACCATTATTTCCGAACAATCAACCAAACAGGAAAAGTCAGAAGAGCATCCGAATGAAGGCTTTACCATTGTTTTAGCCAGTCGCATAAGTTTGAAAAATGCCACCGCATACGTAGAAGATCTTCATCGACGTGGCATGAAAGAGACAGAGGTTTTTGGTAAAGGCAAAAGCAACAGGGTGATTTACGGGCACTACTCCACCCGGCAAGAAGCATATAACGTGCTCAAGCAACTCAACGCAAACAAAGAGTTTGCCGAAGCATGGGTAATGAACACTAAAACTCTGAGATGAAGCGCGTACGTTGTCCTAAATGCGATAATTACATTACTTTCGACGAAACCAAATATACTGCAGGTCAAACGCTGGTGTTCAGTTGTCCGAACTGCAACAAGCAGTTTGGTATTCGTATCGGTGTTTCAAAATTAAAAAACACACAGAACGAGACAAATCCGGAGGAGGAAGCCAAAGATGAAAGTTATGGCTGCGGACAAATCGTGGTGATTGAAAATGTGTTTCATTACAAACAAGTGATTCCTTTACAGATGGGTGACAACATCATCGGTCGCTATATGAAGGGATCGGGTATCAACTGTCCTATCGAAACCAATGACCCCAGCATCGACATGAATCACTGTTGTATCAACGTAAGTCGCGACAAGCGAGGCCATCTGAAATATATTCTGCGTGATGGCCCCAGCTATACCGGCACATTCGTCGACAATGAGATTCTCGGAGACCGCGAGCGCCGCATCATCGAACATGGCACCCTGTTTACCATTGGTGCTACCTCCATAATATTAAAAACCAAAGAGGAAGAAGAATAGCATAGCTATTTACGATAAAGAGCTATGCTATTTACGATAAAGAGCTATGCTATTTACAATAAAGAGCTATGCTATTTACAATAAGGAGCTATGCTATTTACGATAAGAAGCTATGCTATTTACGATACGTTTATAAACCCTTTAAATTTTATTGCTGCCCACTAAAAACAGATAGCCGGTTTAGGAATCCTTTATGTTCATACCTACAGGCTATTTGCCATAAAGGGGGCTTGCCTAAGCGGCGCGTGTGCCCAACGGCACAACAATCTCGTTCAGGCGCTGACGTACACCGTTCGACGTACGCACATACACCGTTCGACGTACGCATGTACACCGTTCGGCGTGCATGCACACACCGTACGAAATACGCCGCAATATGGACGGGAAGCGGCAACGAAACACGCAGAGAGAAAGGATGCTAAGCGCTTGGAGGGCAATGTGCCCGGGCGTGACGGCACAACTCCACATCCAAGACCGGCATACGCCAGTATTGCGATACGGGGCTCTGCCGGGCGAGCTGACCGCCGTATGAAGGTGAAACTGCAAATGCTATCGGGCGGATTTATACCGTTTGGTTTCAACTTTTAGCCGGCAAAGATATTTTTCAGTGATTTGTTTTGTGCATTAGAAAAAATTTCAGTAATTTTGCATGCCGAATTGGTGCACTATATCCAATCAGTAATAAAGGCTTTAAAATAGTTGAATGAAGAAAGACAATCAAAAGACTCAACAGTACCGTGTGAATGGCCAAATCCATGCACGGGAAGTACGTGTGGTAAGTGACGACGGGGCTGAAGTAATGCCCACTCGCCAAGCTCTCGACTTGGCTCGCCAGCAAGGTGTTGACCTTGTGGAGATTTCTCCCAACGCACAGCCTCCGGTTTGTCGCATCATCGACTATAGCAAATTCCTTTACCAGCAGAAGAAGCGCGCAAAGGAAATGAAGCAGAAGCAGGTGAAAGTAGAAGTGAAAGAAATTCGCTTTGGCCCTCAGACTGATGATCATGATTACCAGTTTAAGCTGAAACATGCCAAGGAATTCCTCGACGAGGGTAACAAGGTGCGTGCCTACGTGTTTTTTCGTGGCCGCTCCATCCTCTTCAAAGAGCAGGGTGAGGTGCTGTTGCTTCGTTTTGCCAACGACCTTGAGGAATATGCCAAAGTGGAGCAGTTGCCCCGATTGGAAGGTAAGAAGATGTTCCTCTTCCTTGCGCCTAAGAAGACCGGCGTAGTCAAGCAAAGCCAACAGAAGCGCGACCGTTTGGCCGCCGAGGCTGCCTCGAAGGAAGCCGCCAAGATAAAGGCAGACGAGAATAAGGAGAAGAACGGGCTGCTGGCCAATGCCAAGGGGGGCGATGCCCTGAAGAAGCTCGTCGGGGAAGAATCGGCCGAATAAGCAAAAAGACTGAGTGGTACCGCCGGGTATATGCGTTGCCACCTTTAATAATAACAATTTAAAACAACAAAAAATGCCAAAAGTAAAGACTAATTCCGGCGCAAAGAAGAGATTCCGTTTCACCGGTACAGGTAAGATTAAGCGTAATCACGCTTTCCACAGTCACATCTTGACCAAGAAAACCAAAAAGCAGAAGAGAAACCTCGTTCACTCAACATTGGTCGACAGAACGAACACAAAGCAGGTACGCGACCTGCTCGCTCTCCGCTAATCATTCACTTAGTCGAACTTTAAAAGAAGAAAATTATGCCAAGATCAGTAAATCACGTTGCATCAAAAGCAAAGAGAACACGAATTCTTAAGCTCACTAAGGGATATTATGGAGCTCGCAAGAATGTTTGGACGGTAGCCAAGAACACTTGGGAGAAGGGTCTTACCTACGCTTACCGCGATCGCCGTAACAAGAAGCGCACATTCCGTGCACTCTGGATTCAGCGTATTAACGCTGCCGCTCGTCTTCAGGACATGAGCTACAGCCAGTTGATGGGTGCTCTTCATAAGGCCGGCATTGAGATCAACCGCAAGGTTCTCGCTGACCTCGCCGTGAACAATCCGGAGGCTTTCAAGGCCATCGTGGATAAGGTGAAGTAAATTTTGATATTTATCACCATAGATAAAGAGTGGATAGCACCGGCTATTCACTCTTTTTTTAGAATAAATTATTTATCTTTGCAACTTGAAATATTAGTCAGAAAAAGATGATTTCAGTTGAAAACCTGAAGGTTGAGTTTGGCGTACGCCCCCTTTTCAGCAATGTGAGTTTCGTGGTGAACGACCGCGACCGCATAGCGCTGGTAGGCAAGAATGGCGCTGGCAAATCGACCATGCTCAAGATATTATGCGGCATACAGAAGCCCACAGCAGGTACAATTGCCGTACCTACGGATATTACAATAGGTTATCTGCCGCAGGTGATGAAGCTCTCTGACGATACCACCGTACGCGAGGAGGCACGTAAGGCGTTCTCTCACCATACAGATATGGCTGCCCGTATCGAGCGACTGCAACGAGAAATGGCGGAGCGCACCGACTATGAAAGCGACGATTATTTGGCTTTGGTGGAGAAATTCACTCAGGAGCACGACCGATACATGATGATGGGTGGCGAAAATTATGAAGCAGAACTGGAGCGTACATTGCTGGGCTTAGGCTTTATGCGTGAAGATTTCAACCGTCCCACGCGCGAATTTTCAGGTGGCTGGCGCATGCGTATCGAACTGGCAAAGATTCTGCTCCAACAGCCTGACGTGTTGCTCCTCGACGAGCCGACCAACCATCTCGACATTGAGAGCATCCAATGGCTGGAGCAGTTCTTGTCAACAAATGCAAAAGCCGTGGTGCTCGTGAGCCATGACCGTGCGTTTATCAATAATGTATCGAACCGCACAATAGAGATTACTTGCGGCCATGCCGAGGATTATCGCGTGAAATACGACCAGTATGTCGTTCTCCGTAAAGAGCGCCGCGAGCAGCAATTGCGTGCCTACGAGAACCAGCAAAAGGAGATTGCCGACATCAAGGCCTTTATAGACCGGTTCCGCTATCAGGCCACAAAGGCCGTGCAGGTGCAGCAGCGTATCAAGCAACTGGAGAAAATCGTGCCCATTGAGGTGGACGAAGTGGACAATAAGGCCATGCATCTGAAGTTTCCCCCATGCCTTCGTTCCGGCGATTACCCCGTGATATGTGATGAGGTGCGCAAGGATTACGGCCAACACACCGTTTTCCGCAATGTGATGATGACCATCAAACGAGGAGAGAAAGTGGCTTTTGTGGGGAAGAATGGCGAAGGAAAATCTACGCTTGTGAAGTGTATCATGGGCGAGATACCCTACATGGGCAAACTCAAGATAGGTCATAACGTGCAGATAGGCTATTTCGCGCAAAACCAAGCGCAGCTCTTGAATGAGAATATCACGATATTCGATACCATCGACCAAGTGGCGACAGGCGGGATGCGACTAAAGATCAATGACCTTTTAGGCGCGTTCATGTTTGGTGGCGAGACCTCGGAAAAGAAAGTGAAGGTGCTTTCGGGCGGTGAGCGTTCACGTCTGGCCATGATTCGTCTGCTTCTGGAGCCGGTCAATCTGCTGATTCTCGACGAGCCGACCAACCATCTCGACATGCAGTCTAAGGACGTGCTTAAAGAGGCCATCAAGGCATTCGACGGCACTGCCATCATCGTGAGTCACGACCGTGAGTTCTTGGACGGACTGGTGACAAAGGTCTATGAGTTTGGCGGCGGTGAGGTAAAAGAACATCTGGGGGGCATCTACGAATACCTGCGCACCCACAATGCTGATACCATTAACGAGGCTTTGAGCAAAGCTTCCGCCGTCGAACAAAAGCAGCAAGAGGTTACCCGGCCGGAGAAAGAGCCTGTTTCGGCCACCAAGGTGAACTATCTGGAGCATAAAGAACAGCAGAAAAAGATTCGCAAAATTGAGCGACAAGTAGAGGAATCCGAGAAAAAGATTATCAAATTAGAAGTTCGTCTAAAGGAACTCGATACCTTGCTCATGGATCCTGCCAACGCTTCAAACATGGAACTTGTTACCGAATATACCACAACCAGTGCCGCGCTCGAAAAGGAAAACGAGCGATGGATGGAATATTCCGAGGAACTTGAGAAATTGAGCAAGTAGTTATCAGCAATGAGAAATTATGATTATCAATAGTTATGATAAAGTAATCATGATTTCTCATCCTACGCATACCATTATAACTATTTAAAATAAAACGAAAATGAACATGAAACAATTACTCCCGATGGTGATGATGATCACCGCACCGGTCGTTGGCGTCGATGCTCAGAGCAAGTCGGGACTCGACTTGTCGAACCTCGACAAGAGCGCGAAGCCGGCAGATGACTTCTACCAGTTTGCCACGGGCGGGTGGCAGGTCGCCCATCCTCTCCCTGCAGCATATAGCCGCTATGGCAGCTTCGACATGTTGCAGGAGAACGTGAACAAGCAAGTGAACAGCATTCTCGCGGATCTTTCCAAGAAAAAATACAAGGAAGGAACTACAGAGAAAAAGTTAAGCGACTTCTATAAGCTTGCCATGGATGCAGATCGGCGCAACAAAGAAGGCATATCACCGGTGAAACCTCTCTTGGATGAGATTGAGGCGGCCAACTCGCTGGAAGCTCTTCAGGCGCTGCAACTCAAGTATGCCAAGCTCGGTTACGGCATTCCTTTCGGCAGCTATTTTGGCGCCGACGACAAGAATGTGACCATGAACATCTTCTGCCTGAACCAAGGCGGACTGACACTGGGGCAGAAAGACTGGTACATCAACAACGACCAGCCCACCGTGGATGTACGCGAGGCATATAAGAAGCATATCGTCCGCATGTTCAAGATGTATGGCTTCTCTGATGCACAGGCCGAGCAGAAGAGCGCAAGCATATTCCGCTTCGAGACCATGCTGGCTTTAGTTTCAAAGAGCAACGTAGAGCTTCGAGACCCACAGGCCAACTATAACAAGATGACCTTGCAGGAATTTAAAGAGAAGTATCCCCACATTCCACTTGAGGCAATGGCTCAGGCAGAGGGTATAGATATGAAATACATTCAGGAGATGATTGTTGGGCAACCTGCATTCTTTGCCGGATACGACAAGATTGCCACCCTTCAGACCATCGACGACGTAAAGGCTTACATGGAATGGGATGTGATTATGAGTTCCGCCGCCTATCTGTCGGATGAGATTCGTGAGGCCAACTTCGATTTCTTCGGCAAGACTATGAAAGGTCGTCAGGAGGACTTCCCGCTCTGGAAGCGTGCCACCAATCAGGTGGAGAGCGCTATGGGCGAGGCTTTGGGCAAGATGTACTGCGAGCGTTACTTCCCCGCTTCGTCCAAGAAGATGATGGAAGAACTGGTACGCAACCTCCAAATCAGTCTCGCACAGCGCATCGATGCTCAGACGTGGATGGGCGATTCGACCAAAGCCAATGCCCACGAGAAGTTGGATAAGTTCTATGTAAAGATCGGCTATCCCAACAAGTGGACCGATTATTCCAATCTCACCATCGATCCCTCAAAGAGTTTTTATGAGAACGTACTGGCTACACGTATTTTCCGCCACAACAAGCACATTGCCGAAAAGGCCGGAAAGCCCGTGGACAGAGACGAGTGGTACATGACTCCCCAGACGGTTAACGCCTACTATAATCCTACGACCAACGAGATCTGCTTCCCCGCAGGCATTCTCCAGCGCCCCTTCTTCGACCCCAAGGCAGATGCAGCGTTCAATTATGGCGCTATCGGCGTGGTGATCGGGCACGAGATGACGCACGGATTTGACGATCAGGGGCGCCAATATGACTCCAACGGAAACCTTCACGATTGGTGGACGGCCGATGACGCGAAAGGATTCAACCAGCGTGCCGATCTGTATTCTAACTTCTTCGATGCCATCGAGGTGCTGCCCGGATTGCATGCCAACGGCCGTTTCACCCTCGGCGAAAATCTTGCCGACCACGGCGGTTTGGAGGTGTCGTTCAATGCACTGAAGAATGCCACGGCATCCAAACCCCTGAAGACATTGGATGGTTTCACTCCCGAACAACGATTCTTCATTGCCTACGCCGGCGTGTGGGGGCAGAATATCACCGAGAAAGAGATACGCAATCGCGTGAAGACCGACCCTCACTCTTTGGGCAAATGGCGCGTAAACGGTGCCCTGCCACATGTAGAGGCATGGTATGAAGCTTTCGACGTGAAACCAGACGATAAGATGTATATCCCTGAAAGCGAGCGCCTCCAGCTTTGGTAAGCCGCTGCTTTCAACAAACAGTAAGAGAATGGAAGCCAACGCATTGCATCATATAGGATGGAGCGTTGGCTTCTATTTTTTATTCTCTTTTCTTTGCATCCCTGCGGGCAATACACCCGTCTACAAAGACCATTCAAAATTAAACGCACACGTTTTCCCTTTGTTTTGCTCTTTCACTTTGCCGATTTATGCTTACCCTCTGTCGTGAAAGGAGGCATAAATGTCAAGATTTCATTACAGTTTTTTTGTTCAGATTTTCGTTCATTCTAGAGCGAAAAATCAGGGAGGCTCGATCAAATTTTGGTGATGGGAAGTCAAAATTTTCGGGATAGGGTTGCGATAGCATAGCTTTCGCATCGCGATAACGGCCTAATCGCCGTGCGATCTCAATGTTCTCGCTGTGCGATAACGGTGCTTTCGCGATGCGAAAAGGGTGCTATCGCAAGACGAAAAGATGAATATCTATGGCATATTCTTACTTTTCGCGTGTAACTCACTGATG
>CAUTTP010000075.1:0-14927 GCA_963541305.1 uncultured Prevotella sp. | reverse complement strand
CGCACGTACACTGAACGACGTACGCCACCGCTTGCGCTTGATGACAGCGCCGAAACGATATTCCGGAACCTGTCAAGGTGCCTTTTCATGTTCTTGAAACATTTAGGACAATATCGGTTTCCAAGCCATTCTATATCAACCAGCTAACTCATATACCTTTCATTCTTGAAGAAAGGGCTATACTAATAATATAAAGATGAGAAAACAACTATTGATTTCAGCTTTCCTGTTGGCAGCATCGGCTGCCTCTGCCTGTACGAATTTCATTGTGGGCAAGAATGCATCCGCCGACGGTTCGGTTATCTGTACTTATAATGCTGACGACTACGGTCTGTTCATCGGACTCTGTCATTATCCTGCCGATGTGCATCCCAAGGGTACAATGCGCAACATTGTCAACTGGGATACTCATGAATACCTCGGACAGATTCCCGAGGCTGCGGAGACCTATAATGTGATAGGCAATATCAACGAATATCAGGTAACGATAGGTGAAACCACCTACGGCGGCCGTGATGAAATGGTCGACCCCACGGGCGGTATCGACTATGGGTCTCTCATCTATCTTGGTTTGCAGCGTTCCAAGTCGGCGCGCGAAGCTATCAAGGTCATGACGACTCTTGCCGAGACCTATGGCTATTGCTCTGGCGGCGAAACTTTCACTATCTGCGACCCCAATGAGGCTTGGATCATGGAAATGATGGGTAAGGGGCCCGGTTCCAAGAGTGTGGTGTGGGTGGCACAGCGCATTCCCGACAATGCCATCTGTGGACATGCCAATCAGAGCCGCATCGGCAAGTTTGACATGAAAGACAAGCAGAATGTTCTTTATTCGAAAGACGTGGTGAAGTTTGCCCGTTCTAAGGGATGGTACACAGGGAGTGATGCCGACTTCAATTGGAAGAATACCTATGCCAAGCCTGACTTCTCCGCCCGTCGCTTTTGTGATGCACGTGTGTGGGCATTCTACAATCGTTTCGTTTCGGGTATGGATCGTTATCTGCCATGGGCTATCGGCAAAGATCCCGATGCTGAGGATATGCCCCTCTGGGTTATCCCCGACCGAAAACTTTCTGTGCAGGATGTAGAGGCAGCTATGCGCGACCACTACGAGAACACGCCACTTGCCACCGACAGTGCCGACATGGGTGGAGGTATATGGCAGATGCCCTACCGCCCCACCCCGCTTTATTTCGACGTGGATGGCAAGAAATATTTCAATGAGCGTCCCACCAGCACTCAGCAGACCGGCTTCAGCTATGTAGCCCAGATGCGCAGCTGGTTGCCTCGCCAGATTGGCGGCGTGCTCTGGTTTGGCAACGACGATGGCAACATGGTGGCTTATACACCTGTCTATTGTGGCAATACCGAGCAGCCTGTGTGCTACAATACCCCGGGTGCCGACGCCCTGACGTTTTCCATCGACAATGCTTTTTGGGTATGCAATTGGGTGAGCAACATGGTTTATCCTCGCTATTCGCTGATGTTCCCAAGTCTGGAAGCCGTTCGCGACTCGTTGGAGGCAAGCTACTTTGCACAACAAAAGGAGGTAGAGGATAAAGCATTGGCTCTTTATCATACGAACGAAGCGGAAGCCCTCCGTTATCTCAATCGGTATAGCAACGAGAAAGCTCAGCAGATGCTCGAACGCTGGAAACAACTGGCTATCTATCTCATCGTGAAATATAATGATATGGCCGTTAAGCCGGAGGAAAACGGTGTCTTCCAACGTACACCCGAGGGTATTGGTGCCCGTGTCATCCGCCCGGGATATCCGCAGACTTTCCGCAAACGTCTTGTTGAGGCCACCGGCGATAAGTTTGCCGTGCCGACAAAATAATTTTGTAAATAAATCATTATAAAAATCCTGTTCACTTTTTCGTTCATTCTAGAGTAAATATTCGGGGCTGATTTATCAATAATCAGTCAACGGGTGAGCCGAAACCCTGCGATGGTTTTGCGATAGCATAGTTTTCGCATCGCGATAACAGCCTAATCGCAACGCGATTTCAATGCTCTCGCATCGCGATACCTATGCTTTCGCGACGCGAAAACTATGCTATCGCAAGATGAAAAAATGGATTTTCGAGCCAAATTCCGGTTTTAAACCGATAAGTCACTGATGGTCTGAAACTTACGCAAACCCCTCTAATTTTCGCGTATTTCGGGCAAAAGTTTTTCGATTTTGCTACACGCAAATCTCCAGAGGGTCTTTGTAAAAAGAATTCCGAATCCTCAAGCCCTCCGAAAGAGAGGATGCAAGTTGCTCTCTCTGCTATCGCTATGAGCAATGAAAATATTGATGTGGAAAGTTACAACTGCCATAACTTATTCTCTTTTCCTTTTTACCTTTGCATAAATACAGGCAAGGGAGTATGGCCTGTGCAAGGATTTTAGAGGAGTTATTCCTCTATTTCTTGCAGCGAGCGGGCAAAATTATTAAAGTAGTTGCTGATAGTCTCGATAGGCGCATAGAGGATGTAGCGCAAGCTGCGGCGGAGGTTACGGCGCAGAAGAGTGGAGTTGTTCTGTACAAAACCCGAGCGGGTCTGGCGGAAGTGCCATTCTTCGGCACTGTCGTTGGCCGAGTGAACTACAGAGCGGAGCACGAGTTTATAGGCAGAAGGCTCGATATGCTGCACGAAAGGAAGCTCCTCCTGTCCGAAGTTAAACACGGTGATGAGCATGCTTCCCTGAAGTTGTGCCATGCGGCGGATATGCAACTTGTTGAGCCATGCCTCCAGTTTCACAAAATCTACCTTGTCGCCCTTGTTGCGCAGATAACTGCCCAAGCGGATGATGCCGCTGAGCATGGTGCCCTTATTGAGCATACCCGACACGTTGTTGACGATGATTTGCAGCACCTCCACTGACCCCACGTTGGTGTCGATGGCATGGCGCTCTTTCTCCAATATGCTCTTCAGCCTGCGGTTGAGGAATCGATTGCTCAGTTGGGGGGTAGAAGTATGCGGGGCTTCCTCCACCATGTCATCGACCAATTGTGCGGGAATGTTCATCATTTCATCATACTGGTGATTGCGCATGCCTTTCTGTGCAGCCGCCTCCACATGCTGCACGCACACCATCTGATTCAGCCGGTGCCATTTGAAGGCAGACATAGGTTCCAGCATCTCATACTCGTTGAGTGCCCCGGAACGGAGAAGACGGAAAAAATTGCGCGTGATGACGTTCATGTTATGAGTATTTTTTGGGGTAACGGATGATGATCGAGAGGATGGTTGCTACGCCGATAGCCATCGGATAATAGAGGTAGGGAATGATCTGCATAGGGTTAAGACTTGCCAGACCGACCGCCAAGAGCATCTGCGCACCATAGGGGATGAGCCCCTGCACCATACAAGATAAGGTGTCGAGGATGCTCGCACACTTCCTATTGTCCACGCCGTACTTGTCGCCAATCTGCTTTGCAATATTGCCCACGGTGAGGATTGCCACCGTATTGTTAGCCGTACAAACGTTGACTAAACTTACCAGCGCACCAATCGAGAACTCTGCACCGCGCTTGCCATGCACATGGGCGGTGAGTTTGCGAATAATGTAATCGATGCCTCCGTTCTCGCGGATAATCTCCAGCATGCCGCCTGCCATCATTGCTACGATGATAAGCTCACCCATCCCCGTGATGCCTTTGCCCATTTCGCCTAACCAACCGAAGAGGTCGTAGTTGCCGCCGGCAAGCCCGATACCCCCACAGAGGATGATGCCTACTACCAGCACGGCCATGACGTTCATCCCGCAGATGGCGGCAACGAGCACTACGAGGTAGGGCAGCACCTTGATATAGTCCACGTGGGGCACATTGGCAGGTGCCTGCATATCGCTGCCCATGATGGCATAAACGATGAGAATGACCAATGCGGCAGGAGCTACAATCAGAGAGTTTACCCGAAACTTATCGCTCATCTTGCAGCCCTGCGTCTGTGTGGCTACTACGGTGGTGTCGGAGATAAACGAGAGATTATCGCCAAAATAGGCGCCACCTACGATGACTGCCGTCATCAGGGCGATGTTACTCTCCGTTTCTTGTGCGATGCCGGCTGCTATGGGCACGAGAGCTACCACTGTTCCCACGCTTGTACCAATGGATATAGAGATGAAGCAGGCAGCAATGAACAGGCCGGGAAGGAGCATGCTTGCGGGGAGGACACTCAATGCAAGGTCGACCGTGGCATCGATGGCGCCCATGCCTTTGGCCGAAGCGGCAAAGGCTCCCGCAAGCACATAAATCCAGAGCATGAGCATGAGGTTATCGGAACTGGCGCCACGGCTATACACCTCAATCCTTTTTTTCAGGGGAAATCCACCGGAAATGGCGACAGCATAGATGCTGGAAACCATGAAGATGACCGTCATCGGCACCTTGTAGAAGTCGCCGGCGACAATGCTTAGCAGGAGATATAGCCCGATAAAAACGATGAGCGGCGAGAGCGCCCGTAATCCTTTGCTCATATTTATTATAGAAAGAAACCGCCCGAAAGACGGTGTAAATGCGGTTTAGAGGGTCACGCCATTCTTGAAGATAGCAATCTCCGAATATCCGTTTTCCTCGTTGCGAGTGAGTTCTCCGCTCGCCACGGCAATTATTTTCCGGATAAACCTACGGTTGAGATCGCTCATTGTGGCACCTTTCAGCAATTCGCCGGCATTGAAGTCAATCCAATTAGGTTTGCGAGCGAAGAGGTCATTGTTGGTCGAAATCTTCAGTGTAGGAACGAAAGTGCCGAAGGGCGTGCCGCGTCCGGTAGTGAACAGCACGAGCTGGCAGCCCGCCGAAGCCAAGGCTGTGGCAGCTACGAGGTCATTGCCGGGTGCGGAGAGCAGGTTAAGGCCGTGCTCTTTCAGTCGGTCGCCATAGCCTAACACTCCGCTGACAGGTGCGCGGCCGCATTTCTGGGTACAGCCCAAAGCCTTTTCTTCAAGGGTAGAGATGCCGCCCGCCTTATTGCCCGGTGATGGATTCTCGCCCACCGGCTCACCATGCGAGAGGAAATATTCCTTGAAATCATTGATCAGTTTGACGGTTTGCTCAAAGAGTTGCGGGGTCTTGCAACGGTTCATGAGAATCGTCTCGGCACCAAACATCTCCGGCACTTCGGTCAGGATGGTGGTGCCACCCTGTGACACAAGATAATCGGAGAACTCACCCACCAGCGGATTGGCAGTGATTCCGCTGAAACCGTCGCTACCTCCACACTTCAATCCTACGCGCAATTCGCTCAATGGAACGTCCTCGCGCTTGTCCTTTTTGACAACGTCATATATCTCGCGAAGGAGCTTCATGCCTTCCTCCATCTCGTCACCATCAACTTTCTGGGTGATAAGGAGTTTTATGCGACTCTTATCATAGTCGCCAAGCAGTGCCATAAACTCATCAGGCTGATTATTCTCACAACCCAAAGAGAGCACCAACACACCACCGGCATTGGGGTGCATGCAGATATCGCGCAATATCTTCCGCGTGTTTTCGTGGTCACCGCTCAATTGCGAGCAACCATAGTTGTGATGCCAAGAGTGGATGGCGTCGATATTTTCGAGGCGAGTCTCCTTAGTCAGAGCGTTGACCAGTCGTTGGGCTATGCCGTTGACGCATCCCACGGTAGGCACAATCCATATCTCGTTGCGCACGCCAACCTCACCGTTTGCTCGCTTGTAGCCTTTGAAAGTGAGGTTTTCCTTAGCGGCGGCGAGTTCCTCATTCACGGGATGATACTCGTAGGAGAGCGTACCGGAAAGATTAGTCTTGAGATTGCCTTCGTTCACCCACTGTCCTGATTTCAAATCTTCCCGGGTATGGCCTATGGGGTACCCATACTTGATGATGTCGGTACCCTGTGGCGCATCCTCGATGAGCACCTTGTGGCCGGGGGGAGTGTCTTGGAGCAAGGTGATGGTCTTACCATCCACTTCAATCGTTTCTCCCTTAGTGTAAGGGCGAAGACACACGACAACATTGTCGGCCTGATTGATTTTGATAAATGTTGACTCGTTCATAGTTTTTTGTATTAGTTTGTTTTTAAGTATAGCTTATCTATGGGCGGAGATTGTTTCCTGTGGGCTTGCTTTTGATGTTGTTATAGCTGTGTGCGGCGATAGAAGTCAACGTTCTCGCGTGATAATAGCTCGATGGGCATGTAGTTCACCGGGCTGACTTTCTTCTTCAAGACGATGGCGCGGAAAAGGGCATCCACGCATGCGTAGCCCTGCTGATAGGCATGTTGGGCAATGAGGAATGAGGCGCTGCCCTGACGTAGGCATTCTGCATTCTTGCCCACCATGTCGTAACCCATGATCTGGGTGTCGCGCCGGTTGGTACGAAGGAGAAATTCTCCCACGACATGCGCTTTCGAGCCTAACGTGATGCAATGGTGGATGTGTGGATGGGAGGTGAAGAAGGCCTCTAACTTCTCGTCGTATTGTGTCCGCGTGGAATTGACGGGCAATTCCAATTCGATGATGTCGACACCGGGGAAGTGGTCGTGCATGTAATGGCGAAAGCCCACTTCACGGTTATCCTGCTGTTTAGAGATAACACGGCCGTCTTGGGTAAGCTTGACCAAAACAATCTCTGTATCCTTACCTGCTATGAGCATGAGCATCCGAGCGGCAAAATATCCGCTGGAGAAAGAGTCTTGACCAAAGAAAGCAAGGGGCTTGAGATCGGGCATGTAGGAATCGAGCATGACAAAGGGAATCTGTAATTGATGCATCTTGTCGGTAAACTTCCTTGTGACCTCAAGATCGTCGGGCACAATAGTCACGCCATCAGGTTTGGAATCGAGGCATTGGCGGGCTGTGTCGAGAAATGATTTGCTGTCGAAACGCTCATAATACATGATGGTGACGTTGACGTGGAAATCGCGTCGGGCTTCCTCTGCCATCCGCACGCCCTCTTCTATCTCATCCCAATAAGCCACCAGCTCGTGCTTGGGAATCATCACCACAAAATTGTATGAGCGGTTATAGGCCAGTGCCGAGGCATACATGTTAGGCTGGTAGTTCATCTCCTTGAGTGCCTGCTCCACTTTGGCACGTGCCGAAGGAGATACGTTCGGGCGCTCGTGCAACACCCTGTCTACGGTTCCCACCGAAACTCCAGCCCTAAGCGCAATGTCTTTGATTCTGATCTTATCCGCCATATATATTTAAAACAGTATTTGTTTGCAAAAATAACAATAAAAATTGAATTGTGTAAAGCACAATCGAATAATTTGAAAATTAGCCCTGTTTTTGCCATATTATCCTAAGTGTTTCAAGAGCCGATACTGCCCTGAATACCTTGAGAATACGCGAAAACACTCTGCCGGTGTTCCCTACCCATTGCCCCGGCCTTGCCATCATGCAGAGGTGGCGACGTGCGACGTTCGGTGTGCGCACGTACAGCGTTCGGTGTACATGCGTACGACGTACGGTGTACATGTGTACGGCGTTCGGTGTACGTCATCGGTAGGTCAAGATGACCTATGAAGCGAGTATAAAAGGAAGCAAGGTAAAGATGCTTTCCGCCTGAGAAAGCGTAAGATACCCGGACAAACTGCTTAAGAATGGATAAGGCGGACTGCCGATGCAGGATACTTCGCAGAAACGTGCGGGAAACATTTTAGGACAATATTGATGTTTTTCGCTATTTTGTTTTTTGATTTGGAATTTATTATTTATTTTTGCAATGCAAACGCGAACTTAATCTCTAACAACAAAACAATTAAAAATTAAATCAAGAAAAATGGCTAAAATCGTAACATTAGGCGAGATCATGCTTCGTTTGTCTCCGGAGGGCAACGATCGTTTTATTCAGGCAAATCATTTCCGTATCATCCCCGGCGGTGGTGAGGCAAACGTGGCTGTGAGTGTGGCCAATTATGGTCATGAGGCCTACTTCGTGAGCAAGTTGCCAACCCATGAGATCGGGCAGATTGCAGTGAATGCTCTTCGTCGCTATGGCGTTGATACGCGGTTTATCGCCCGGGGCGGTGAGCGTGTTGGTCTCTATTATGCCGAAACAGGAGCCTCGATGCGCCCTTCCAAAGTGATTTATGACCGTGCCAACAGTTCTATTGCTGATGCAGAACCTTCCGATTTCGATTTCGATGCTATCATGGAAGGTGCACAATGGTTCCATTGGAGCGGCATCACGCCGGCTATCTCTGATAAAGCTGCCGAACTGACCAAACTTGCCTGTGAGGCTGCCAAACGTCATGGCGTTACAGTGTCGGTCGACCTCAACTTCCGCAAGAAACTATGGACATCAGCGAAAGCTATCTCTGTGATGCGCCCCTTGATGCAATACGTTGACGTATGTATCGGCAACGAGGAGGATGCCCAGCTCTGCTTGGGCTTCAAGCCGGACGCTGACGTAGAGGGCGGCAAGACGGATGCATCCGGCTATCACAAGATATTCGAGCAGATGGCCAAGGAGTTCGGCTTCAAGTATGTGGTTTCTACCCTTCGCGAGTCATACTCTGCAACCTACAATGGCTGGAAGGCGCTGATTTACAATGGTCAGGAGTTCTACGAAAGCAAGCGTTACGACATTAACCCCATTATTGACCGTGTGGGTGGCGGTGACTCATTTTCGGGCGGCTTGATCCATGGCCTGCTCACCAAGCCCACGCAGGGTGAAGCTCTTGAGTTTGCTGTTGCAGCCTCTGCTTTGAAGCATACCATCCCCGGCGACTTCAACCTCGTGAGTGTCGATGAGGTGGAGAATTTGGCAGGTGGTAATGCCAATGGCCGTGTTCAGCGATAACAAACAAGAAAAGTTCAGAATTTAAAGATTAAACACAATAATGGCAAAGTTTAATAAGATTCAGGTGATAACAGCAATGAGAGAGACAGGTATGGTACCTGTGTTCTTCAGCAAGAATATCGACGTGTGCAAGAATGTAATCAAAGCATGCTACGAGGGCGGTGTTCGCGTGTTCGAGTTTACCAACCGCGGCGATTTCGCTCATGAAATCTTCGGCGAACTCGTGAAGTGGGCTGATAAGGAATGCCCTGAGATGATTTTGGGCGCCGGCACGGTGATTGACGCCGGCACGGCTTCTCTCTACTTGCAGTTGGGTGCAAACTTCATCGTTGGCCCCAACTTCAACCCCGAGATTGCACCTGTTTGCAACCGTCGTTTGGTACCTTATTCACCGGGTTGCGGTTCTGTAAGTGAAATCAATGATGCGCAGGCATTGGGGTGTGATGTCACAAAAGTGTTTCCGGCAGGTAATGTGGGCGGTCCTTCATTCGTGAAAAACGTACTTGCACCTCTACGTTGGAGCAACATCATGGTGACGGGTGCCGTTTCTCCCGACAAGGAAAACCTCACCGAATGGATCAAGGCCGGTGTGCTTTGTGTGGGTATGGGGTCACAGCTCTTCCCCAAGGATGTTGTTGCGGCCGGCAATTGGCAGTCGATCACAAGCAAGTGCGCCGAAGCACTTGGCTATATCAGGGACGCTCGTGCTTAACGCATAAGAGGTAATGGGTGATGGTCGATTAGGCTTTCTAAGCCATTCGTCAGCATCCATTACCTTTCAATAATAATCATGATTGTTTCATTAGGATTCAGTAATTGCGGTTAGCTGCATGCAGACCTCTGGCTTTGTTGCTTGATCGTCGCACGTTAATACTTTATCCTAATTAAATTTTAAATCAAATCCTATTGGGAATTAAGGGAACGATATCGTTGGCGATCCTGTTGGTTTGTATCGCTCTGATGTCAGCTTGTGGAGGCCAATCCATTGATCAGGTAGACAAGCTGAATGAGATATCGTATGCTTTCCATTACCGTAATTTGGATTCAACAAAGCATTATGCCCAGCGAGCTCTACAACTTGCCGGGGGCTATGATGCCGGAGCTGCGGAGGCCTTAAATAACTTTGCTTTCGTATCACTGGCCAAAATGCAGTACGGACAAACAGCTCAGCTTCTTGAATCCATAGAGAGGAAGACGGATAACCAAGTGGAGCTCCTGATTGCTGATGTGCAGCAGATGCGCTTATGCCAACGGCAATCTCGCAATAAAGACTTTTACGATTATCGTGAGCGGGCGAACAAACGGCTTGAACGCTTAGAAAGAGAATATGACGACTTGAATGAACATCAACGCAAGCGCCTGATTTATGCTAAGTCGGAATTGTGTATTGTGGCCTCTGCCTATTTTTATTATGTAGGTCTGTTTGATGAGTCAATATCCGCCCTTAAAGAAATAGAAAACTATACTGATATACAGGAAGACACAGCACAGTTGCTTAATTACTGGTATAATATGGGTGCAGGGGGAATCATTACAGGCAAAACTCTTGTGAATATTGATCAAAGAGAATTTGATTATCTGTTGCGATGCTATCTCTTGGCACGTCAATATAACTATCCTTACTGGGAAGCACAGTCGATGCAATCGATGAGTGAGCATTTGCAGGATGCGAAACGCCGTAAGATTCTAATCCAGAACAATTTCCCGGCCATGAAGTTTATCAACATTGACCAGATACCCGACTCCCTTCTTGCCGGAAACCTTGCCCAGCGAGCGCTGAATATCTTTAAGGCATACGGTGATGTATATCAGACGGCAGGCGCTAACCGTACGCTGGCAGAATGTTATTGGCAAATCAAAGATTACGATTCGGCGCTGATTTGTCTGAATAATGCTTTGAACGAGAACAAGTCCATCAATCAGGCTCCTGATCTCGTGGCCTCCATCCGCGAGCAGTTGAGCCTTGTCTATTCGGCCGTTGATGACAAATCCAATAGCGATCTCAACCGCAACCTCTATCTTGATTTACAGGAACAGACACGACAAGACCGACAACTTGAGGCACGTGCCAGTCAGCTGAGTCGCTCCTCCAAACAGCTCAATCTGATGCTCGGAGCTGTTATCTTTATGATTGTCGTAGTCATCGTTTTACTTTTTGTGTTCTCGCAGATGCGCCGCCGTAATGATACGCTGTTCTCTCTCAATACGCTCTTGGAACCTTTGCGTGAATGGCGTAAGAAAAACGAAGAACGGAGTGCTGAGGTACAGGAACATTACGACGAGATTCAAGAGCAGATGGGGGTGATGCGCCTGCATTTGCAGCAAAATAAGCGCCGCAACTTAGAACAACGTGCCAAAGTGCAGCTGGTCAATAGCATCCAACCCTTTATCGACCGAATGATGAACGAGGTAAACCGGTTGCAGGAAAAGCAGGAGTCGGAAGAAATACGCCGGCAACGATATCAATATATCGTAGAGCTGACCGACACGATCAATGAGTATAATGATGTGCTCACCCAATGGATTCAGATGCGACAAGGCGAAATCAGTCTCAAGATAGAGAGTTTTCCGTTACAACCCTTGTTTGATATCGTGAGCCGGGCACGCATGGGCTTCAAGCTGAAAGGTGTAAATCTTAAGGTGGAGAAAACCACGAATGTGGTGAAGGCCGATAAGACACTAACCCTTTTCATGATCAATACGATAGCCGATAATGCACGCAAGTTTACCCCCGAAGGCGGAACGGTGACGGTAAGTTCGGTTGAGACACCCGACTATGTAGAGATCAGCGTGAAAGATACGGGTGAGGGAATGACCGAAGAAAAACTCTCTCATATCTTTGACCGCACTTACATGGGTGGTCATGGCTATGGCCTGAAGAATTGTAATGGTATCATCGAAAAATATAAGAAGGTGAGCCGGATTTTCCATGTGTGTGCCATCAAAGCAGAGAGCGAGGTGGGGAAAGGCACACGCATCTTCTTTCGTTTGCCTAAGGGCATCGTGCGTCTGCTCGTTGTCTGCATGATGCTTGGCTCCGGAGCGGTCATGGCGAGCGAACTGCCATCCGACTCTATCCCTTCATTGAACACCCCGGTACGCAGCGCAAGAGCACTTGGCAAGGCTGCCCGATTTGCAGACAGTGCCTACTACTCCAATGTGAGCGGTACCTACGAGCGCACATTGCAGTTTGCTGACAGTTGTCATAAATATTTGGCGGCAAACGATACCGCGACACTTCTCGACATCAGCAACGAGACGGCTGTGGCTACTCTTGCCTTGCACAAATGGGAGCTTTATAGGAAGAACAATAGCGTTTTTACCCGTCTCTTCCGTGAGGCGAGTGCCGACCAGTCTTTGCCCGAATACGTGCGCATGATGCAACGCAGCAGAAATAACAAGAGCGTTGCCATCACCCTGCTCATTCTGCTGCTCATTATCATTTTCCCCGCTTACTATTTCCTTTATTACCGTCATCGGTTGAACTATCAGTTCTGTATCGACCGCATCAATGCGATGAACAAATTGCTGCTCGAAGACACGACTGATGAGGAGAAGCTCAAGGGCATCGACAAGTTGGGCGACTTCCGACGCTTCAACCTCTCGGATGAGCAGCAGGCCAATTTGAATCAGATTGTGACCCAGATTAGAAATGCATTGCATGTATCTATCGAGAATACCAACAGTCAGGAAACCTCCATCGAACTGGCAGAAGACGATCTGCGACGTTTGGAGATGGATACCGCCCGCTTACATGTGTCGAACAATGTGCTCGACAACTGTCTCTCCACCCTCAAGCACGAAACGATGTATTTCCCTTCTCGCATCCGGCAACTGGTGGATGGCACAGACGAGAACCTTAAGGCCATCTCCGAACTCACGAGCTATTATCAGGAGCTTTATCATATTCTTTCGCTCCAAGCCATGAATCAGGTCACCACTTTGCCTCTCGACAAAGGGATGATCGATTACCTCTTTGAAATCTTAAAGAAACTCAATAAAGGCGAGAAGCCGCGGGTCGAGGTATCGGATGCGGGCGATCAGTACGTTCAGGTGAATGTAGATATGTTGTGCCTCCACCTCACCGATGAGCAATGCCGCGAACTCTTCACTGCCCGCACCACAGACATGTCATACCTTCTTTGCCGTCAGATTGTGCGCGAGATTGGCGAGACAACAAATCTTCGCGGCAGTGGCATCAGGGCGGAGAAGAGCGAGGACGGTGCGATCAGAATCGTCATTACCTTGCCCAAGAGGAGCATCCCGCATCTTGTGCCATCGGCAAAGGAACTATCCCAAAGCATGGAACCGGTAAATAGAAGTATCATATAAGCGTCCACTGTATGCGGAGACGCTTTATAACATATCATATATATGAAAGATTTTAATATTATTATCGTTGAGGACGTAGCCCTTGAGCTTAAGGGGACGGAAGGAATTATACGCAATGACATCCCCGAGGCACATGTCTTGGGCACGGCAGACAGCGAGGTGGCCTATTGGAAACTCATGAAGCAGCAGCTGCCCGACCTCGTGCTGCTCGATCTCGGATTAGGAGGCTCGACGACGGTGGGCGTGGAGATCTGTCGCCAGACCAAAGAGGCACACCCCAACGTGAAGGTGCTTATCTTCACCGGAGAGATTCTCAACGAGAAACTGTGGGTCGATGCGCTCGATGCCGGATGCGACGGCATTATTCTCAAGAGTGGAGAATTGCTCACCCGTGGCGATGTGGCCAGCGTAATGGACGGCAAGTGCATGGTATTCAACCGACCCATTTTGGAGAAAATAGTAGGGCGTTTCAAGCGCAGTGTCAGCAATGAACTGATGCGTCAGGAAGCGCTCATCAGTTATGAGGTGGATGAGTATGATGAGCGTTTCCTCCGCCATCTCGCCTTAGGCTATACCAAAGAGCAGATCACTAACCTCCGCGGCATGCCTTTCGGCGTGAAGAGTTTAGAGAAGCGTCAGAATGAACTCGTGCAGAAACTCTTCCCCGACGGCAATGGCGGTATGGGTGTCAATGCCACCCGTTTGGTGGTGAGGGCTCTGGAACTCCGTATTCTTGATGTGGATAACCTCCTTCCTGATGAGGATTAACACGCTTCAACGAAAATAAGAGATATATTCATAACTTGATTATTTTGCAAACATCAACCCAACAAAAACGCCCGTGGGGCAAGATATGGCGTACTGCCATCTATCGGCTCACCCTGCTGTTTGCCGTAGCCCATGTGTTGCTCATCTTGGCATCATGGCTCTACACGGCGGCCATGCCTATGGGCACCTCCGGCCGCTCGCTGCTCAGCGTAGCCGGCATCAGATGGTTTTTCGGCAGTTTTGTGGCAATGGAGGCCTCCAATGTCTTGGTGTGGATCATCATTCTCACCATAGCAGTAGGAGCTGTACGCGGAAGCGGGTTATGGAGAGCAGTATGCATGTTCTTCACCTCGCGTCGTGCCAAGCTCGTCGCTCAACAGAGGTTTGCCTTGAAGGTGAGTCTGGTCATCTTGCTGTTGGAGGCGGCCGTCATCGTGCTCCTCACCGCCCTGCCCCATGCCGTGCTCCTGAGTGTGACGGGCGAATTGTTTCCCAGTAGTTTCTCAGTGAGTATAGTGCCCGTATGTGCTTTCATGGGCACCACCGTAGCCGTGTTTTATGGATTGCTGAGTGGCAATCTGCACAATGTCTATGAGATAGGGCAATGCATGTGTGCGGGTGGCAGATGGATTATGCCGCTTCTGTTGCTTTATGTCATCGCCTCGTCATTCTATTTCTCTTGCCGTTATACATTGATGTTGTTCTGATGGTCAAGTGTTATAGGAGCAGAGAAAGCAGCCATAAAATATTATTATCGTCGGCCAAAAACAGATTGCCGGCTTGAATTCCAACAGAGGTATTCAACCTTAATTTTTATAAGTCGGTAAAAAGATTACCTGACAGCAATAATTTAGAATATCGGATAAACCAAAGAAGCGCAAGCCCGACCTCACGGCCACGCCTGCGCCGAGTCACAAAATTATAGAAATGTAATTGGTCAAGCAGCGTAAGACAATTAGCAATTAGTAATTAGCAATTACTAATTGTCATTCCGTCAGCCGCACCTCGATGCCGTTGAGAAACTGCTTGCGGCGCGTGCGGTCGGTGGCCGTCCAGTGCGTCT
>CAUTTP010000074.1:0-15619 GCA_963541305.1 uncultured Prevotella sp. | reverse complement strand
TGCGTACGACGTTCGGTGTACGTGCGTGCGACATTCGGCGTACGTGCGTACGACGTTCGGCGTACGTCGGCATCAGAATGAGATCGGTGTGCCGTTCGGCGATTCCGACAGTAAGGCGGAATAGTGGATGAACAAGACGGAGATTATAAAGGTAAGATGTTTATTAGAGAACAAAAGGTGAATACAATTAAAGGCGAAAAGCACAAGACGAAGACTCTCGGGCTACTTGCCGTAAGATGTTACTCACAGGTGAGGCGATTGCCATACCCAAGATGACGGGACTATGACGGAATTGCATAACAATGGAGGGCAAAAGAAATCCCTCTTCATGGCTTTCGTCATGAAGAGGGATTATTCTATGTAATATTATCTTCGTTTTACTTGATACCGAGGGCTGTTTTAGCCGTCTCGTTATTAGGATCGATAGAGAGCACCTTGTTCCAGTTGGCATTGGCATTCTCCTTGTCGCCCTTGAGCTGATAGTAATAGCCGAGGTAGCGATAAGCCTCTACCAAACGCTCATTGTCTTTATCCTCCAGTGATGGCTTGGCCTTGATGACAGTGATCAGCTTCTCGTAGTAAGGCTTAGCCGTGCCCTGATTTGTCTCCGGGTCAAGCTCGAAACCGATGTGGGCATTCTGATATGCAGCAAAGTCGGCAACGCTGGGGAACTTGTCACCCATCTCGTTGAACACCTCGATAGCCTTGTTGAGGGCAGCAACCTTCTCGGCTCCGGTCTTCTTGTCTGCATCTGTACGATACATATTGGCAAGCGTATTGTAGTCGAGGGCGGTTACATTCTTAAGGCTCTTCATATATCGGTCGTAGGTAGAAACGGCATTGGTGATGTCGCCTAACTCCGTATATGCGTTAGCAATGTTCTTCAAAGCATCGCTGCGGTCAGCCTCGTTGTCTTTGTTCTCTGCAAGACTCTTGTTGAAAGCATCGATAGCCTCCTGATACTGCTTGTTGCCCTGCAGGGCATAACCATAATAGAGATAGTCGGAAGAGGTGATCTTGGCAGAATCGCTCTGGTTGAAAAGACGGTCTGCGTATGTCAAAGCCTCCGGGTATCTCTGAAGATTAGTCAAGTTGAAGAAAGAGATACGGTTGAGTGCAGGATTGCGGGCAAACTTCTGATTGCCAAACTGAGATACGGAAAGACTCTTCTCGAACTCGCCTTTGAGGAAGTAGTCGAGGGCAAAACTGGTGAGCTGATAGGCTTCCATCTTGTTCTTATCCACCTTCTCATAATACTCTAAAGCTTTGGTAATGTTGCCTGCTTTATCGTAAATCTCGGCAGAGATGATGTCGACGGGATAGTCGGGACGAGCCTTACGCAGCCTCTCGAGCATATCTACGGATGAACGCGGACTAACCTTGCTGTTCACCTGAGCATAACGACGATAGCCTTCCGGGTTCTGCGGATCGAAGTAAACGGCCTGCTCATACCATGCGGAAGCAGAACCGCCGTTCTCTTTCACGGCCTCGATATCACCGGCGAGAACGTAGGCTGGGCCATAGTTCTTGCCTTTCTCAATAGCCATCATAGCATACTTGTGGGCATTAGCGGTATCCTGAATGTCGAGATAGGCACGTCCAATTCCGGCAAGAACAACCGGATTCTTCTTGTTTGCCTTGATGATGTCTTTCATTTCACTTGAGTTTGCAGCCTGTTTGCTCTTGATTATTTTCTCAGCCTGCGCAATAGTGGCCTTGTCATCTTGTGCCATAGCAGGAGCCATGAATCCTGTCATCAAGACTCCCATCAATAAATATTTAATTGCTTTCATAATCTTCTTTAGTTAGATTGTTATGCTATAAATTATACTTCTTGTCGAGTATATTGCGGAAAGGGGAAGAATCTTCATTTAGATTTTCTCTTTCTGCACTTTTATCCTGACGTGTTCTGTGCTTAATCTGTTACATGAATATTTCGGATTGTCATTTGTCCATAGGCCGGAAGTAATCCTGCCTTGAGAATTACACGCTGTCCTTTATCCTGTGAAATGATAAAGTTGGCAAATCCGGTGGGCAGTCCCATGTGGCTGTCATTGAGCAAGATATACAGTGTACGAACCAGCGGATAGTCAGAATTATATAAATAATACTGGTACGGCTTCCAACTGTTGGCCACATTTGCGACCGGGAGCGACGACACGGCCATTGGTCTGATCTCCTTTTTGAATGTGAGATTAGTAGAGTCGCGTTTGTCGTTCAGCCAATTGCTGCCGATGATTCCGATAGCTCCTTTATTCTTCTCTACGTATGTGATAACGTCTTCCGTCTTTTTCACAGCCATAACATGCGGACTCAGAATGGGCTTGCCGCCGAGAATCGAGTCTTCTGCGTAGTGTACGGCCGATGATTTTGCATTGTCAAAAACAACGGTGATGTCGCCCAACTTCGATTTGGGATAAATCTCATCCCAACGAGTTACTTCGCCAAGAAGAATCTTCTTTATGTCGTTGACACTGATACAAGAATCAGTGTTCTCCTTATTTTCAATGAGTGCGAGCCCATCGTAAGCAAACTTGATGGAGCGGGGAAATTGCCTGCGTTCCTTGAGATTAGCAAACTCTTTCTCGGTAAAATCACGCGAAGTTATAGCCATAAATACTTTTCCTGCCAACAGTTGGTTGACAGCATCCGTCTCATTGGTATATAACGGAGTGATTTTGGCATTGGGATAAGTAAACTCGAAGAGTTCGCGCTCCTCTTCTATTACGGGACTAAAACTTTCGTCAGAAGCGAAAGTCATCGCTCCTGACGAGTAAGTATCTGTCCTGCCGTCTTTCGGTTTCTGTCGATTACAAGAAACCAAAAGACTGACAGATAGAGTTAATCCTACAATGACGTAAGATGTAAGTTTCTTCATATAAGTTTTACTGCAATCTAAATGCTACAGGAACATTATACTTTACACGAACGGCAGAACCATTCTGCTTACCGGGAGTCCATTTTGGCATACTTGATACCACTCGTACGGCCTCCTTATCGAGTGACGGATCAACAGAGCGAACAACCTTCACGTCGGTAATCGAACCATCACGCTCAACAACGAATGATACAACTACACGACCTTGAACACCATTCTCCTGTGCTACTACCGGATACTTCACGTTGCTACTGAGCCACTTGAGCAACTCGCCCTGTCCGCCAGGGAACATAGGCATCTGCTCTACCACATCGAAGACTTTCTCTTCCTCAACATGCTTTGGAGGCTCTGGCTGGGCGATAACTTCCTTTGCCTTCAACACTTCGCCGTTGGCATCGTCGTTACCCTTCACGTCGAAAGAACCGATAGCGGTCTTTGTCTCCATCAACTGGTCCTGAGTCTTGAGCTCATCTTCAGGCTTCACCTCTGAGTCTTTTTTAATCACAGGGGCAGTAAACTTGATAGAACTCTTAACCTGTTCTACTACTCTCTCAGGCTCAACCTTGATCTGCTGTTTTACTTCGGCTTTCTTCTCTTTATGCTGTTCAAGAGCTGAAAGCTCTACAGCCTGAGTCATAGCTGCTCTTCTTGCCGCTTGCTCATCGGCGATGTTCTTAAGTGTAAGAGCAAGCCAACCTAATGCGGCCAATGCGACTACAGCTATGATAGAGATAACATTCCGCCTACCGGTGCTTTTTCTTAGCTTATAAGCACCATAAGCCTGGTTGCGGCCTTCAAAGACGATGTCGGTCCACTCACCAGATATCAAATCAATTTTTGACATTGTTTCTCAATTTAATAGTTAATACTTTGTTCCCGATTACTTAACGCCCTTGCTGTTCAAGAGCCTTTCGTCGTCTTTATTGATTTTATCGAGAACGTACTTACCTACGCTGCAAATCTGCATTTCGTCAAGAGCATCAATTACATTCTTGTAACTCGCATTGTCCGTGGCCTTGATGATGATTGTCATGGTCTGAATCTTTTCACCATTGATCTCACCACCCTTGATCTTAGAAAGTTCCCTATTATATACGGAATCAGGCATATTATCTTTCTTCGCATCAAGTTCTGCCTTGGCTTTCATAACCTGCAACACAGGCTGTGTGTTATCCTCGGTTACGTGAGTCATGAACACCTTGCGAATACCATTCTTCCCCCAACTCGTCTCCTTGAGACATGTAGGATCATCGTACTTCGGAATTCCAGACACATAGAAAATCTTATTATTACCTGTCAGATAGACTGTAATAGTATAAGACTCCTTCGTTACACTTCTGTCTTGATCTGTGAGGTTCTTATCGTTACTTGGTACACTCAACTCCATTGTCTGTGGCTTAGCCAGAGATGTACAGAGCATGAAGAACGTGATAAGAAGCATCATCATATCTACCATTGGCGTGAAGTCAACGCGTACGTTAATCTTCTTCTGCTTTCCGCCGCCTTTTTGTGCTACTTCTGCTGACATACTTAATCGTCCTCCCCTGTTTTTAATGAAGTGATAAGATAGTAACGGTTCTGACTCATATCCTGAAGTTCAGACATCACTTTCTTGATGTTGGCATAAGGAGTCGTCGCATCTGCCTTTATGGCTATCTTGAGATCGTCATTGACTTTCAACGCTTCTGTAACCCACAGCTGGAATTCGCTCTTACCACCATTGATAGAATCAAGGGGTACACCAGCCTCATTACCAGTGATCACCTCCGTCATCTTCCCCGTAGGCAAATCGAGATAGCCTTTCAAGCTGTTTAAAGGGATACCCCACATCGGGTCTGTCTGAAACTTCTTCATCTCCTGAGCATTCAAACCGATATTACAGGTCTCATTCATTCCTTGAATAAGTGCCATCATATCGTTTTGATTGTCCATACTCATGAACACCTTGCCTTTATTATCGACAGTGATGTTCAGGACGTTTTGTTCCGGAATCTTGATCTCCGACACAGACTGTGGCGGATTTACCTTTATCGGCTCGTTCTTCACGAATGTTGATGTCAACATGAAGAAAGTCAACAAAAGCACCATCACGTCTGACATAGGAGTCATGTCAATCCAAACGTCGCTTTTCTTAATTTTTAACTTACCCATAACTGAATAATTTTAAAGGGTTAGCTAAAATTAAGCTTCTGGGTGCTTATCCTCGAATGTGTGAGCGATTGTGTAACCAATTTCGTCCATAGCAAAGGTCAGCTTATCGATCCTGTTGGTGAAGTAGTTGTAAGCAACTACAGATACCCAAGATGTAGCGATACCCGATGCAGTGTTTACGAGGGCCTCAGAAATACCAGTAGAAAGAGCCATAGAGTCGGCACCACCACCTGCAGCAAGAGCAGCAAACGAACGGATCATACCGAGCACAGTACCAAACAGAGCGGTAAGCGTACCGAGGGTTACGATGGTAGCGATGATAGGAAGGTTCATTGTCATAGTAGGCATCTCAAGAGCTGTCGCTTCCTCGTGTGCATTCCGGATGGTAGCAACTTTCTCCTTCAACTTGATTGGAGCGTTCTCCATTTCCCTATATGATTTGAGATCAGCCAATACTACGTTAGCCACAGAGCCTCCCTGCTTGTTGCAAAGATCCTCAGCCTTAGCAATGTCGCCGGCTTTGAGGGCAGCCTTAACATTCTTAGTGAACTTTACTACATTACCCTTACCGGAGCAAGCACTGATAGCGAGCGCACGCTCTACAGACATTGCAATAACGGTACAGAGCAAACCAAGGATGATTGGCACAACCCATCCACCTTTGTAAACGGTACCCATCATGTTCAAAGGATGACCTGCGGTATCACCGTTGGCAAAGTTGGCAGGATCACCAAGTACGAACAGATAGAAACACACACCTACAACGAAGGCAAGGATGATGATAACAATTGCGTGTCTAACGCCCTGAAAGCCCTGAGCCTTTGCAGGGCTGGCTTGTTTTGAAGTTGCCATAATTTTAAAGTTTAATTTTTAGTTATTAATAAATTAAGTTGTTTCTTTATATTTAATATTGTATATATGCCTTTATAAGGCCGATAAACAGTAATAAGTTTGCAGAGTTGCTACACGCAAAGGTAACAACTTTTGATTTACCTCAAGCACGTTTATCAAGTTTTAACAATAATTATTTCAGCAAACCGGTCACGTCCTTAATACGGCGCATAGCCTCCCTGATGTTCTCGTCACTTGTAGCATAGCTCATTCTGAAACAATCGGGATCACCGAAAGCATCGCCTGCAACCGTTGCCACATGCCCCACCTCAAGCAGATACATGGCAAAGTCGGTAGAATTATTTACCTTGAAATTACCATTGCTCTTGCCAAAGAAGCTGGAGCACTTGGGGAACAGGTAGAAAGCTCCCTCGGGGACGTTGACCTCCAAACCGGGGATATCCTTGGCCAATTCCACGATGAGATCACGACGACGCTCGAATGCTTCGCGCATCTCACCGACGCAGTCCTGCGAACTCTCGTAGGCTGCCAGTGCCGCCATCTGCGACACACTACATGTTCCGCTGGTATATTGCCCCTGCAGTTTATTCAATCCCTTCACAATCCATTCGGGAGCAGCCACCCATCCGATACGCCAGCCCGTCATAGCATACGCTTTTGATACACCATTGCAGATGATAACGCGTTCTTTCATACCGGAATATGCAGCAATACTCGCAGCCTTCCCTATATAATTGATGTGTTCATAAATCTCGTCAGACAACACATAGATGTCCTTATGCTTGAGAATTACCTTGGCCAGTTCATCCAGTTCCTCCTGTGAATACACGCTACCGGTGGGATTGCTGGGCGAACAGAGAATCAGCATCTTGGTCTTAGGCGTGATGGCAACTTCGAGCTGAGCGGCTGTAATCTTGAAATCCTGCTCAAATCCGGCACGAATCACCACAGGTTCACCACCTGCCAACTTCACCATCTGCGGATAACTCACCCAGTAAGGTGCGGGGATAATCACCTCATCGCCCGGGTTGACCAATGCCAGCACAGCATTGCAGACACCTTGCTTGCCACCCGTGCCAACGATAATCTCGTTAGCCTTATAGTCGAGATTATTTTCCTTCCGGAGCTTAGCCGATATTGCATTTCTCAATGCGGGATAGCCGGGCACAGGCGAATATTTAGAATAGTTATCATCAATAGCTTTCTTTCCGGCGTCTTTGATATGATCGGGAGTCATGAAGTCGGGTTCTCCCACACTCATATTGATAACGTCGATGCCTTGAGCCTTCATCTCACTACTCTTCTGCGACATGGCAAGTGTGGCAGAAGGTGCCAAACGATTGAGGCGTTCTGATAATTGTGCCATAATGATTTTGATTTAATCTGATAATACCTAATGCAAATTTAAACATATTATTCGTCAAAACGAAATATTGCTAACATAATTTTAGTTTTTACGCTAAAATTGTAACAAAAGGGGCTATCTAATGTGCAAAGTATGCCCCATACGATCACGCTTGGTACGCAGATATTCCAAATCATAACGGGTGGGCGACACCTCGATCGGCACATTCTCTACAATTTCCAGACCATACGCCTCCAGCCCCACGCGCTTGGTGGGGTTGTTGGTCATGAGGCGCATCTTGTGCACACCGAGCTGACGCAACATCTGTGCACCGCAACCATAATCGCGCTCATCAGGTTTAAAACCGAGATGCACATTGGCATCCACCGTGTCCATACCTTCTTCCTGCAGCTTGTATGCCCTGATCTTGTTCATCAAACCGATGCCTCGACCTTCCTGCTGCATATAGACCACTACGCCCTTGCCCTCTTTCTCTATCATCATCATTGCCTTGTGCAGCTGTTCGCCACAGTCGCAACGCTGACTGCCGAGGATATCGCCCGTGGCACATGAAGAATGTACGCGCACGAGAATAGGCTCGTCGACCGTCCATTCGCCTTTGATCAGCGCCATGTGTTCCAGCCCGTTGGAGGTCTGGCGGAAAGGAATCAGATGGAAATGCCCATACTCCGTGGGTAAATCCACCTCCTCACCCACTTCTATACTACTCTCTTTCGCCAACCGATAGGCTATGAGATCCCTGATGGTGATAATCTTCATATCCCACTGCTGAGCCAGTTGCTGAAGTTCGGGCATGCGTGCCATACTGCCGTCATCGCTCATAATTTCCATCAGTGCACCGGCAGGATAGAGACCTGCCAAGCGGCAGAGATCCACGGCCGCCTCGGTGTGTCCCGAACGACGGAGCACACCATTGTCCTGCGCATAGAGCGGATTGATATGCCCCGGACGACCGAAGGTCTCCGGGCGGGAGGCTGGGTCGGCCAGTGCTTGGATGGTGGCGGCACGGTCGTTAGTCGAAACTCCCGTGGTGCAACCTTCCAGCTTGTCCACCGTAACAGTGAATGGCGTACCCAACACCGATGTGTTGTCTGACACCTGATGGGGCAGGTCCAGCTCTTTGGCACGCTGTATGGTGATAGGTGCACAAAGCACGCCGCGAGCGTTCTTGAGCATGAAGTTCACCTTCTCGGGCGTAATCTTCTCGGCTGCGATAATGAGGTCGCCCTCGTTTTCACGGTCTTCGTCATCTACAACGATAACAAACTTACCCTCTCTGAAATCTTTTACTGCATCCTCGATGCTACTCAGTTTGAAATCTGCCATAGTTTATATCCTTAAAATATTTCTCTTTTTATTCTTTCTTCATGTTTTTGCATATCGTCACTCTCATACGGTCTGGCTTCCGTCTGTGCCTTGTTCTTCCGCACGAATCAGTCTGCCGATGGCATGCGCCATACTGGTATTGGTCTGCTTGATGGTGCGAAGGTCGCGCGCCAATCGCAGACGGAACCGCCACATACGGAAGTAGAAGAATATGCCTAAAGGGAAGATGATGGCTGCCATGGTGTTCATCCACTGTCGATCAAATGGGCGGGTATGCGCCTTAGTGGCCAGCACCGGATAGATATTGAGCAGATGGAGAACCTGCCTGTCGCGGGTGTTTGAAAGATCGTTGATCACCGCCTCCAGTTCCTCGTTCAGTCGCTCTATCTCATGGTCAGGCCTGAACTTGAAGAACACTCTGATGGCATTAGGTGGCGACACCAGACGGTGTTCGTTGGCGTAACGCGTCACGTCGTCGCTGATGCGCAGCAGCGTATCGCGATCCTGCGCATAGCTCGGCTCTTCGATAATCACTTCCTTGCCTGCGATACTTCGCTTAGTGCGCAAACCGAGCGCACGCATAAAGAAATTGCGCCAGATGTCGGCATTGAACACCACGGAATCGTTGCAGGCCTTATAAGTCACGAAAACAGCCACCGGCGTGAGGATAGCAGGCGCCATACCCTTACCGAACCACACCGACCACTCGCCCAGACGAGCCATGCGGTATCCGGAGTTATCAAGGATGTAATATACGATGAACACAAATACGGAAACGATGACCGGCACTCCCAGTCCGCCCTTGCGGATAATGGCACCTAATGGAGCGCCGATGAAGAAAAAGATGAGACATTGCAGGGTCAGCGTAAACTTGTTGATGGCCTCTATCTCGTGCTGCCTCACTATACGCTCGTTGTCATCGGTCAACATACTCTTGAATTTCAGGTCGTTAAGCTGCGACTGCATCTTGCCCAATGTCTCCGACACCACAGAACGCTTCTTCTCGTCGGGTAGTTTTTCGAATGCCCTGTCAAAGTCAAACGAATTGCTCATGGCACGCCTCACGGCTGCCACAGAGTCGGCTCTCTTCACTATCGGGGCTGACAGGTATGTGTGTTTCGCCTCGGCATAGAATGCCCGCCCCACGCTGTCGTAAACATGGTTCAGCGAATCGATGTCGCTTTTTATCTGTTGCAGGCTCTTGCCGCGTGCATTGTTGGATAATGTCGTGGCATCAGTCATGTTGAAATCGCCGTCGAAGTCGAGCACGATCTGCTTGCCGATGAATGTCTCACGACGATAAGGCACGGCGGCGCTGCCCGCCAACTGCTGCGACTGCATGTTCTCAAACCACTCTCCGCTCCACAACGTAAGCAGCAGATGCTTCTTGTCAGCGGTCGATTGCATCATACCCGAATCGGCAAGGATAATAGCTGCGTCCTCGTAGCTGTTGGTCATCCTGTAAATCATGATGCCATAGAGTTTGCCGCTCTTCACATCCTTGCGATGCACATAGATATTGCTGTTGGGGATGCCGTCATAGAACACCCCCTCGGGAATCTCCAACTCCGGACTCTTCTGCTTCATCGAGATAAGCAGCTGGGTAATCTTGAAGTTGGCCATAGGCCCGATATTGTTTTGGAAATAAAACGAACTGAGACATATCAGCACCGTAATGACGATGAGCGACCGGAATGTCTGCATCAGCGATATGCCGGCCGCCTTGATGGCCGTAAGCTCGGAACTCTCGCCGAGATTGCCAAAGGTAATGAGCGAGCTCAGCAGGATGGCGAGCGGCAGAGCCTGTGGCACAAGCATCAGTGCCATGTACCAGAAAAACTGTGCCATGACATCCATAGAAAGCCCCTTGCCGATGAGTTCGTCGATATATCTCCAAAGAAACTGCATCATCAGCACAAAAAGGCAGATGAAAAATGTTCCTACAAAGAGTAAGCCAAACTGGCGTGCAATGAATATGTCGAGTTTCTTGATCCGAAAGTTCATATATCTTTTAGCCTGCATGCGCGTTCTTTATGGAAGATTGCGCGCACGAGCAACTGCTATCGGTGTGCAAAGATAATGGAAAAATATCAAAAACCATTATTTTTAAAATTTATTATCCCTTTGCTGCCATCACGATAACTATCCGGCCATACCATATTTTCGTTCTTCCGGAAGATTGAACTCCTGCTGCTACATATTTCGAGAATACGGGAGAATGCCGTAGCGGCACCCTCTGATCGCCGCATCGGCCTTACCGTCAGGCAGAAACGGTGACGTGCAGCGTTCGCCGTGCGCACGTACAGCGTTCGGTGTACGCATGTACGACGTTCGGTGTACGTGCGCACGGCGTTCGGTGTACGTCACCGTCGGAACAGAAATTGTCGAAGAAACGGTCGTGGAGGCGACGACAGGGAGGTGCCCGCCGGCTGAAGGAACCACAGTATGGGTTACATACCCTCCGGAGAAGAAAAGCTCAGTATCCGCTTGGCATTCTCCACCCGCTCCTTAGCAGGCGGCTCGACACCCTTGAGCGGGTAGTCGATACCCAGCTTCTCATATTTGAATGTGCCAAGCGTGTGATAGGGCAACACGTCGACCCGCTCGACGTTGTGGAGCGTATGCAGGAAGGCGGCCAGCCGGGTGAGATACTCGTCGTTGTCGGTGATGCCGGGAATGAGGACATGACGAATCCATACGGGCTTGCCAATGTCCGACAGATAGCGTGCGCAGTCGAGAATATTCCTGTTGGTGTGCTTCGTGAGTTTGCGATGTTCCTCGTCGTCGATGTGCTTGATGTCCAGCAGGATGGTATCGGTATATTTCATCAGCGTCGCCCACTTCGTGAACCACGGCTCGCGGCGAGTGAAAGGCTGTGCAGAGGTGTCAAGGCATGTGTTAATGCCGCGCTCGTGCGCCTTGCGGAAAAGTTCGATAAGGAAGTCTATCTGCATCAGCGCCTCTCCCCCACTCGCGGTGATACCGCCCTCCTTGCCCCAATAGGAGCGAAAGCGGGAGGCACGGTCGAGGAGTTCGTCAGCCGTCATTTCCATACCGCCTTCCATCGCCCACGTATCAGGGTTGTGGCAGAACTGGCAACGCATGGGGCACCCCTTGAAAAAGATGATGAAGCGCACACCCGGGCCATCGACTGAGCCGAAAGTTTCAATGGAGTGGATGTAGCCGACGGTGCTCTTTCCAGACCTCTCCAAAGGGAGGGGCTGGGGAAGGGTCGGCGTATCTTGGTTCGTCATAATGTCGTTGTAATTAAAATCCTTACATCAGGATTATTCTCTCTCGTTGAAGAAGTTTGGAGAGACTTTTGAAAAAAGGCCTCGCCTCATGCCGATGCACAGGACAAGGCCTTCCATATAGTTTCAAAACAACAAGGTGATAAACCTCATTGCCTATGTCTAATCAGCTATATTCCTATTTTTCTTCTTTCTTTATTCCACCCGCCCTGTAGGACGGAGGCTTCTTACAGGCTCTCGTGTGCCTGACGTGCGATAACGTCGAGCTGCTGCTCCTCGGTGAGGTCGATAAACTTCACGGCGTAACCGCTCACACGGATGGTGAAGTTCTGATATTCCTCCTTCTCGGGATGAGCCATGGCATCCTTCAACTTATCTACACCAAAGACATTCACATTAAGGTGATGGGCTCCCTGATCGAAGTAACCGTCCATCACACGAACCAGAGTCGTTGCACGCTCGTCATCATCGTGACCGAGGGCAGAAGGACTGATGGTCTGGGTGTTGGAGATGCCGTCGAGGGCATACTCGTATGGCAGCTTGGCCACGGAGTTGAGTGAAGCGAGCAGGCCGTTCTTCTCCGCACCATAGCTGGGGTTGGCGCCCGGAGACAACGGTGTGCCGGCTTTACGACCGTCGGGCATGTTGCTGGTAAACTTGCCGTACACCACGTTCGACGTGATGGTCAGGATAGAGGTTGTCGCCTCGGAGTTGCGATAGGTGTGGTGCTTCTTGATCATGTTGAGGAAAGTCTTGAGCAACCATACGGCAATCTCATCGGCACGCTCGTCGTCATTGCCATAGCGGGGGAAGTCGCCCACGGTGTCAAACTCCAACGGGAAGCCTGTCTCGTCGCGCTTGATGTTTACTGTGGCATACTTGATGGCGGAGATAGAGTCGACGACATGGCTGAATCCTGCAATACCCGTAGCGAAGGTGCGGCGCACGTCGGTATCGATGAGCGCCATCTCGGCTGCCTCGTAGAAATACTTGTCGTGCATGTAGTGGATGAGGTTCAAGGTCTTCACGTAGACCGAAGCCAGCCATTCCATCATGTCCATGAAGCGAGGCATAAACTCCTCATACTTCACCACGTCGCCCTCGATAGGACGGAGAGCTGGACCGCACTGCTCACGCGTCTTCGAGTCTACACCACCGCTGATGGCGTATGTCAGGCATTTGGCAAGATTGGCACGAGCCCCGAAGAACTGCATCTCCTTACCGGTCTGTGTGGCCGACACGCAGCAGCAGATGCTGTAATCGTCACCCCAGATCGGCCGCATCACGTCGTCGTTCTCATATTGCACGGAGCTGGTCTTCACCGAAATCCAAGATGCGTAGCGCTTGAAAGCTTCGGGCAGACGCGAGCTATAGAGCACGGTGAGGTTAGGCTCGGGAGAAGGCCCCATGTTGACGAGGGTGTGGAGGAAACGGAAGTCGTTCTTCGTCACCATTGAGCGGCCATCCATGCCCATACCCGCCATTTCGAGCGTTGCCCATACAGGGTCGCCGGAGAAAAGCTGGTTGTAAGAAGGAATGCGGGCAAACTTCACCATACGGAACTTCATCACCAAATGGTCGATCAGTTCCTGAGCCTCGCTTTCGGTAAGGGTACCCTCTGCGAAGTCGCGCTCGAAATAGATGTCGAGGAATGTAGAGATACGCCCCACCGACATGGCTGCACCGTTCTGTGTCTTGATGGCGCCGAGGTAGCCGAAGTAAAGCCACTGCACGGCCTCACGGGCATTCTTAGCCGGTTGTGAGATGTCATAGCCATAGATGCCAGCCATCTCTTTAAGCTGCTCGAGGGCGCGGATCTGCATCGACACCTCCTCGCGCAGGCGGATTACGTCATCAATCATCTCTTGGTCGCCGATGTTGACAAGGTCTTGTTTCTTCTCGGCAATGAGATAGTCGACACCGTAGAGAGCCACACGACGATAGTCGCCCACGATACGGCCACGGCCGTAAGTATCAGGCAGGCCGGTAAGGATGTGGTTGTGGCGCACGAGCTTCATCTCATCGGTGTAAGCATCAAACACACCGTCGTTATGCGTTTTGCAGTATTTTGTAAATATCTCATGGAGTTTTTCAGACGGCGTATAGCCGTAGGTGGTGCAGGCCTGCTCAGCCATCTTGATGCCTCCGTATGGCATGAAAGCACGCTTCAAAGGCTTGTCGGTCTGCAAGCCGACAACCTTTTCCAAGTCTTTGGTACCTTCACCGACATATCCGGGACCGTAAGCCGTGAGCGAAGAAACCACTTCTGTCTCCATATCGAGCACGCCGCCTTTAGCCCTCTCCTCTTTCTGCAGCTCTTTCAGCTTGCCCCAAAGCACGTTGGTCGCCTGCGTAGGCGCAGCCAAGAAAGACTCATCGCCCTCATAGCCGATATAGTTGTGTTGAATGAAATCGCGAAGATCAACTTCTGACTTCCACTTGTTTCCTTTGAAACCTCTCCATTCTGTCTTCATAATTAAATTGAATTAAAACGTTGTTATGTTACCTGTAAACTAATGATTAGCTGCCTTTACATCAGCTATATAGCGATTGCAAACTATCCGTTTTGCTATATCGAGATTGCAAAGTTACGGTTTTATTCCCGACTCTTAGCATTTTTCTTCATTTAATTTACAAAATACCTACTAATGATTATCAAACCATACCCCAGCGAAGAATATAGCCTCATTTATGATTAGCGACATGGCGAACAGCGGCGGACACATGTGTACCTGTAGTTTAAATTAAAATAGTTTAGATTTGCGACGAAGTTACAAGGACATTGTAAGAAATGATATAGCTCAATAAAAAAGCCCCCGATACTTCGCGTATCAGAGGCTTCGAGCTCTTTTTATTAAATGAAGTACACCGAATCTTAGAAAGAAGCGGCCTGTAATTCCGATTTTATATTATCCATACATATAGCAAGACGTTTGTATGTCTTTTCACCGGCATTCTTGATACCTTTGCTGTATTGACGCATCAAGGATGGGTTGATTCCTGCCCTTTTGGCGATCTCCGTTACATTAAGAAAATTGAAGTAGTTGAAAAATGATTGTAAATCATATTTATAAACAAACTCTACTTCCGGCATTTCCTTACCTTGTTTCTTCTGATCGATTTTAGCTTCTTGATAACAGTCTGCCAAATCGCTCTTCGCCAATTCGACGGTCTTGCCGCAGGAGTTTAATCCAACACCTCCTACATCTTCCGTGGTTCTACACCAGTAAGAACCATCTGAAGCCTGTTCTACAATAATCGTAACCTTCTGCATTATATGTCTTAAATTTACGTTTCCGCTAAAAAGAGCTCAATTATCTATGAATATCCACTGTTAGGAAGTTCTTAAAAAGTGGCTGGGGTCAATCCCCAACCAACTTTTTTAAGATCTTAAGCGCAGTGCCATTGGCAACCTCGCCTGCATGTCGCGGCACAAACTCTGTTGCTCCTGTTAAGGGGTTCACCCATTTATCATGCCGACTTCCATGTCGAGACAAGACGCATCCCGCGTCTTTCAGTCTCTTTTCTAACTCGTGTTTTTTCATTAAATAAAAGAGCTCTTTGTCTTGTTAACAATGCAAAGGTAACAAAAAAGTTATAACCGCATAAACGTTTTAGTAACTTTTTCACTATACAAACAATATTTTTAACATTTAGAAAAACGCCGTAACAGTTTGGAAATTATTACAGTTACAAAGAATAAGCTTGTTTTTTTAGTCAGCGGATACGAAATCTTTGACTATAAGACTATCCCCCCGACATCATAAAGGCGCAAGCCCGGCCTCACGGCCACGC
>CAUTTP010000073.1:0-15778 GCA_963541305.1 uncultured Prevotella sp. | reverse complement strand
CATTCTCGACATTAAAGCCCAAAGGCGCATCGATGAGGTGGCGCGTCTGCAAGTAGATAATCAGCACGGCCGAGAGCATAACCACCGTGATAACGCTCTGGAGAACAACAAACACACGCCCCAACACCATCTTGGAGTGGTAGCGGAACGAACCTTTCACCACATCGATAGGCTTGTATCGGGACATCTGCAAGCTGGGCATGATGCCCGAAACGACACCCAACGCCACGATGAACAGCAGCGAGACGCCTATGGATGTAGCGTTGATGTCGTTCTGCAAGATGATCTTTCCCTTAAACAACGTAGCCATATCGCTTTGGAAAGCGAATGCCAACAGCAGTCCGATGCCAAACGAAACGAGCACCATCAACGCCGACTCGGCCACGAGTTGCACGGAGATGCTCCGCCTGCTGCTGCCCAACAGCATGCGCATGGCCATCTCCTTGGAGCGAAAACCGGTGTTGGCCACGGTGAGATTGATATAATTGGTCACGGCGAAAAGCAGGATGGCAATCACCACGGCCAACAGTATGGTGAGGCGTCCGCGGTCGCCTTTCTGCAATCCCATGCCATTGTTGAGCGGGCTGAACATCAGTTCGCGCAGGGGTGTAACCGTGGTTTCTTCCCAGCCTCCGTTTATAAAGGCCGATGTATGCGTCGTCATGTAGTCGGCAATGACTTTGCGTTTCGGCGTCAGGTCGGCTCCCGGCCGCAACAAGAGAAACGCTCTCATGTAGCCACACCACGAATAAGCCATCACGTCGGTGCTTGCCGTGAAACCGCAAATCTGCGGCTGGCGTGCCATGTTGACGATGATTTGAGTGGTGTTGGGCAGTATGGTCTTGTCCAGATCGCGCGCCACTGCCGACACCGTATAGACCAGCGTACTGTCGTACGGGTCTGTACCGCCAAGAAAAATGGAGCGGTTACCCACTATCTCAACCGACTTACCCACAGCCCCGCCATCGGGAAACAGCGAGCGTGCCAGCGACTCCGTGATGACGCATTGGTCGGCCTTTGCCAACGGCGACTGCCTGTTGCCTTCGACAATGTCATAATTGAAAAAGGTGAAAAACGAGGAATCGGCCAAGAGAATGTTCGGTGCCATCAAGCCTTTCATGCTGTTTTCATACTCAACGCTATTGCCCTCGGCCTTAATCTTGCCGACTTGTGCCAGCACGCAACACGTGTTTTCGATCTCGGGCAGCATCTTGCCCAGCTCGCGTGTGGGCTCTTGCCATGCGTAAAGGCTGCTCTGATTGCCCAACGCCACTATCCTGTCGGCATAGCGATGCCAACTGTCGATGCTGAATTGCCGCCATGTATAGTCGCCCAAGAGGATGACAAACATCAGCGATACGGCCAAGCCCACAACATTGATGAGCGTATAGAGCGGATTGCGGAGGAGGAATCGAAGAAATGATTTCATAGTTTATTCGGTTTTGATACTCATTGCCGGATTCTTCTGCGCAACCCTATAGGTCTGCAAGAAGATGACCACGAAGACAACAAGTGATATGACAATGGCAACCGGAACAAAAGTCCACGGGGTGAAACCGATGTTATCGGGAAACAATTGCATCATGAGCGTGCACATATAATAACCCAACGCACAACCTATGACGATTGTAGGCAAGGCGATGACGGCGACACTGCGGACGAAGAGGGTCTGCAATTCTGTGAGCGTAGCACCGAGAACCTTGCGTATGGCGAGTTCGCTATTTCGGCGAGCCACCTCATCACGGATGTAGCCGATGAGCCCGACGAGCATGATGAGCAGGGTGGCAAAACAGCCAATGGCAATCAGGTTGCGGGTGCGGAGCGTCGTGATGTAACTGTCGGCCAGCTCACTTGAGTATGTCTTGACATTGAGTTCCTGATCCGGATACATCCCGTCGCAGAACTGTTGCAGGGCAGACAGATTCTCCGGAGTAATCGACCGGAGCCTCACAAGTATATGGCTATAGGCTTGGTTTCCGTTGATAATCATCACAGGACGCTCGTCTCTGGACATCACCGAACCTACTATGAAGCTTTTCACCACGCCGACAATGGTCAAGGGATTATTGCGCCCGAATGATGAATTGATGACCTGCCGGCCGATAACGTCATCCCAACCCGCCATCACCTTCATCTTTTCGGCAAAGCGCTCGTCCACCAATATCTCCAACTTATATCCGCTTTTGCCCAACGGTGTAAATCCTTTGCCTTGCACCAACGTGAGCCCCATGGTCTTTACAATGTTGGATTCTTGGAGCATCAGTTCGCAGAAGTTGAACAGTTCGCGGCCGCTGCCCGGCAGGCTCAGGTTGTCGCCGCTCTGCGGGGCGCAGTAAAGGCTGTACACGCTCGACGCACTCTCCACAAAGGGCAGCTTCTCCATCTCACGCTCAAAGGTGTAGGCCGAGTCGGCAGGCATAGCAGTGGTGATATATACCACATTCTTATAGTCGTACCCCATATCCTTGTTCAGCATGTAATTGTACTGTCCGTATATGGTGATAAGCACCGTCAGCAGCATACCGCTGAGTACAAACTGGAATCCGAGCAACGAGAGTTTCCACACCCGCTTGCTCTCGCTATACTGCCGATACACGTAGGTCAGCGGAATGCGCGAGTAGACATATCCCGGCAGCAATCCACAGAAGAGTAGCACAATGAGGCATACGGCAAGAAGCACGAGGAATGTCTGGGATGAAAACAGCGTGCTTACCGAAACACCAAGAAGAGAGCGTATCTGGTTCTGCCCGGCTGCAAGAATAATCACCATCGCGACAAGCGCCAACAGCAGATGGTTGGCCGACTCGCGCAGGGAGGACAGATAGAACTCTCTGCCGGGTGCGCCCATGCACCGATAAACGGCCACCTGTCGGGCGCGACTGACAAGCGAGCTCACCACGACGAGTATATAATTCATCACGGCAGTAAACAATATGACCAATGCCACGATGCTGAGCATGGTGCAGGTCGTTTTCACGTCGTCCTTCTGCATCCTTGCCCCCGACACGGAGACAAGGCGGACACCGACATCGACATAGCCCGACTCGCGAATTCTGTCCCACGGCATAATCTCTTTCAGCATGCGGTCGATCTCTTTCCCGACCTTTGCCATGTCGGCATCGTGACGCAGACGCACGAAAGAGTGATAGCGGTCGTTGCCCATCAGGTTCTCCCTGCCGTCATAAGAGTAGATGCCTATGGAAGGAAGCGACATGACAACATCCACCTCGCCGTGCGAGGAGTTTTCGTCATAGGTCTCGAACACGCCTTTGATGGTCATCGGCTTTCCCGGTGCCGACGCGAAGGTGAAGGTCTTGCCTATGGCATCTTCGCCTATTTTCTCATAGAGCCTTCGGCTGATAAGGCACTGTCCGGATGTGGACAGTATATCCTTCGCCTTGCCCTGAATAATCCTCGTGCCGAAGATATCAAACAGGCACGAGTCGGCTCCGATGGCCGACAGCATCTCTATCCGCTTGCCGTCTTCGAGCTGTATCTTCTCCCTATCGAACATTCCCGTATAGCGTGTGCCGGTAATTATCTCGGGGATATACTCGCACATCTTCGGCACCACACCGCCCGGCGTGGCCGCATACTCATTGGAAGCCTCGCCTTGTCGCTGGAAGGTTTCGTATATCTCGTACACATCTTCCTTATGACTGATGCACCGATCAAAGTTGCGCTCCAGCTGCACGCGGGCTATGAGCACCAGACCGATGGTAAGGCCGATGGCAAGCGACAGTATCTTGATAAGCGTGCCCTGTCCTTTTGAGGATATTTTCATAACTTCTCTTTTATAACATTCCGCTCACATTCTCCACAATCTGCCCGTCGAAGAGGTTCACCACGCGGTTAGCGTAGGTGGCATCGTGCTGCGAGTGGGTTACCATCACAATGGTCGTTCCCTCGCTGTTGAGCTGCGAGAGCAGCTGCATCACTTCCAAACCGTTTTTGGAGTCGAGGTTTCCGGTAGGCTCATCGGCGAGGATGAGTTTCGGATGCCCCACCACGGCACGGGCAATGGCCACGCGCTGTTGCTGTCCGCCGGAGAGTTGCTGCGGATAATGCTTGGCGCGCTGCGAGAGATTCACCTTGCGCAGGATGTCGAGCACGCGCTCCTTGCGCTCCTTGCGCGGCACATCGAGGTATTTAAGCTGCAACTCGACGTTCTCCTCCACGGTGAGCTCGTCGATGAGATTGAAGCTCTGAAACACGAAGCCGATGCGTCCCTTGCGATACTTCGTGCGCTGCGCCTCCTTCAAGTGACCCACCTCGTCGGTGCCGAGCCAGTAGTTTCCCTCGGTGGGATTGTCGAGCAGACCGAGGATGTTGAGCAGGGTCGACTTACCGCAACCGCTGGGTCCCATGATGGCGACAAACTCGCCATCCTCCACTTGCATGCTCACACCGTTGAGTGCAACGGTCTCTACTTCCTCCGTGCGGAAGATTTTTGTCAGGTTTTCAATCTTAATCATAGTCCTTTTCGTTTTTAGAAGAGTGCCGAGAGATGTGCCGTACTACCCCGATTGGGTAGACCTGTCGCAATTACACGCCTCTTGTAACATGATTACAAGCATCTTGTAATGCGATTACAAAGGCTTTGTAACATCTCCTTGCACTACATTCATTGTTATCAATATGCTTTTATTTCGTTATATCCAGCACCTCATTGTCCTTGAAAGCCTCGTAGCCGCTGGTCACCACCCGCTCTCCCGGCTCCAGTCCTTCGGTCACTTCATAGTACTGCGGATTCTGACGGCCGATGCGAATGTTGCGGCGATGAGCCTTGCCGGCATTGTCGAGCACGAATATCCAATTGCCCCCGGTGGTCTGAAAGAACGTGCCGCGCGGGATGAGCACCGCCTGCTCGGGCTTGCCCAGTTCCAAGTTGATGTAGTAGGTCTGTCCGCTTCGGATGTTCGTTGGACGTTCGCCCTCAAACACGAAGTCGATGCGGAACTTGCCGTCGCGCACCTCGGGATAGACCTTGCGCACACGCAGGCGGAAGTTCTTGTCGTCGCGCTCGAAGGTGGCAGGCAGTGCTGCGCGCACACGGTCGATGTAATGCTCGTCGATCTGCGCCGTAATCTTGAAGTCGCTCAGGTCGTTGATCTGCCCTATCTTCTGTCCGGGCGAGATGCTCTGCCCCAACTCCACATCGAGAAGTCCCAGTTCGCCGTCGATGGCCGAGCGCACTTCGAGCTTGCCTTTGCGCTCGCGCACGAGCAGAACGTTGCGCCGCATGTTATCGAGATTGTCGCTCATCTGCTCCATCTGCGCCTTGCGATAGGTGTCGTCCTTCTTCAGACGCTGGCGTATGAGGCTCTGCTTCTGTCGTGCCAGCTCGTAATCTTCCTTGCTCTGCTCCCACACCTCACGGCTGATGAGGCGTTCCTTGACCAATCGCTCGTTCTGCCGGAAGGCTCGTTCGCGGCGTTTCACGTCCATGTCGAGTGTCGCCTGCTCGGTCTCGTTGGTGAGCTGATCCTGCTGCATGGTAATCTGCGTGTTGCGCAAGAGGTTCTGCTTCTCGGCCAGTTCGGCCTCGGCATTGAGAATCTGCAGGTCGAGGTCGCTATTGCTAAGGCGCAAAATGACGTCGCCCTTGCGCACGCGGGCTCCCTCCTCCATCACTTTCTCACGCACGATACCCCCCTCTTCGGGTGATATCTGCACCACTTGGATGGGCATGACCTGCCCGTTGAGGCGCACATAATCGTTAAACTCGCCACGCGTGACGGTGCTCACGGTGAGCTGCGCGGCATCCACACGCAGGGTTCTGGCATGATTGCCGAGGATGACCCACGCCACAAGAACGATCGTCACGATGCCTAACGCAATGAAAGGGAGGTGACGACGGCGGATGGGGGTACGGTGTTTTATTGGTCTGTCCATAAGGGTTGTCCTTGATAATAGGTAAGCAAGCGTTGTTTATATATATAGGTGAGGCGACTCTGCAACATCTGCACCTTGCTCTGCAAGAGTGTGACGGCGGTGGTCTGCACGTCGATAGGAGATGCCAGCCCCTCCTCATACTTGCGCACGTTGAGCCTCGCGGCGATGTCGTCAGAGGCCACCTTGCGCTCCATCTTCATGAGTTCGGCACGGCTGTTGGCGCAGTCGGTTGCAGCTTCGGTGATGAGTCGGCGCAGCTCGGTGTTCTCGTAAGCAAGGTTGTCGAGGGCTTTGCGCAGGTTGTTGCGTTGCCGACGGATGTTGCTCACGGTAGACAGGCGATTGAAAAGGGGTATGGAGAGAGTGGCATAGATATATTCGCCGGCATTGTTGTGAAACTGCTCGCTGAAACTCGCGGCCGTGGTGCTGTGCAAAGTCTTATAATAGGTGGTAGAGATTCCGCCGCCGACAGAGATGGAGGGATACAATGCACCACGGGCTGCACGCAATGACTGGCGAGCAGCCTGCACGCTATATTCGGCCTGTTTGATCTTGGGATTGATGTCTTTGGCACGGGTGAAGATGTCGATAACGCTTTGAGAGTTGTCCGCGAGGGTCTCTGCGATGAGTGTGTCGAGCGTCAATGCGGAATCCGCAGGGTAGTTCATCTCGGTTTTGAGCGTGAGCATGGCATTGGTGAGAAGGCTCTGCTGGCGTGTCATCTCATAGTCGTCGGAAGCCTGCGTGGCTTCCATCTGCGCCACATCGGCCTCGCCTTTGGTGCCCACCTCCTCCATCACGCGTGTCTGACGGAGCAGCATGGTGCTCTCCTCATATTTCTCCCGAACCATCCGGAGCGTACCCTGATAATAGCAGACGTCGATAAAAGCCTTGAAAACACGCATGGCTGCCTCATCCTGCTTGGCTTGCAGCGCATGCTTGCCCATCAGCACGGCAGCCTTGGCACGACGCAACTCGTGATAACGCTGGAAGCCATCGAACACGGGAATGGATGCCGAAAGACGATAATTGTTGTAGAATGTGCTGACGTCAGTATAGGTGTTGGTCTCCGGGTCGATGGCACGGCCAAAGTTATACTGCCCGCCAACAGCTCCCTCCACCGAGGGCAGGAAAGCTCCGACGGCCTTCACCCGGTCGCTGTGACTGTCGTCGAGCTCCAGCAGCTGCTGCCGCACCTCATGGCTGTGCATCGCCGCATACTGCATGCAACGCTCTACCGACCATCGCTCCTGCGCCTGAACTCCCGAACAGAGCGCCGACATCAACACAAGATATAGTGTTTTGTTCATCATCATGTGAGGTTTAACAATGCAAAAATAGGCAGTCTTCTCATAGCCTGCAACACTTTCGCGCCCGCAAAAATGCAGTTGTATGAATATCATACACCATATTGTATGAAAGTCATACACAAGCAACGAAAGAGCACGGGCGATGGGAAATATTTCTGCGTTTAGCCCTACGGTTCCTCCATTATTTTATAAATTTGCAAAAGGAGGAGCGAAAAGGAGTATTCGTGAATTATAAATTGAGAATTGTGAATTGCAGAATATGGCAAACTATGGAACGATATTGGTCGTAGATGACAACCCCGGCATACTCACCGCCGTGAAGATATGCCTCGACGGCGTGTTCGAGAAGGTTATCACGCAGCAAAATCCCGACGCTCTACTGGCGACACTCTCGCAAGAGCCGGTGGATGTGGTGCTGCTGGATATGAACTTCGGACTGGGCGTAAACTCCGGGCAGGAGGGATTGGTGTGGCTGCGTGCCATCCGCAAACGACATGCAGACATTCCTGTGGTGCTGATGACGGCATACGCCGATGTGCAGCTGGCTGTGCGCGGACTGAAGACGGGAGCGGTCGATTTTGTGACCAAACCGTGGAACAACGACGACCTACTGCGCATACTGAAAGATGCCGTCGACAACAACAGCGAGGTCGTGTCACTCGACCGTATGGAAGCAGAACACGTGCGTAAAGTGGTGGATAAATGTCATGGCAACATCAGCAGGGCTGCCGAACTCTTGGGTATCACGCGACAAACACTATACGCAAAGCTCAGGAAATGAGTAATTAGAAATGAGAAACGAGTAATTATGATTACTTATAAAGGGTAAGATAAATATGAGTTGTGGAGTGATTTGGGGCATTGTTCTCTTTGCTTTGGTGACAACCGTTATATGGTTTTGGCATCACCAAAGGCTGTTACGCGACCGCGCTCACCTGATGCGCGAGGCGATGAAGAATCGTGATTTTATGTTCCGCCTGCCTGTGCGGCGATTGTTTTTCGGCGAGAGGGCGTTGCAGGAAGCGCTCAACGACCTCGGAGAAGACATCGGGAGGCTGGTGGCTCAAAACGAGGTGGAGTCGTGGCAACGGCTCACGCGTGTGCTCACTCATGAGATTATGAATGCTACCACGCCCATCAATAGCATCAGTCAGGCATATCTCAGCAATCCGAATATCAAAGGAACACCCTACGAGGAGGGCATCCGCGCCATCCATGACACCAGTGCCGGCCTGTCGGCCTTCGTGGACAGCTACCGCAAGCTCACCCAACTGCAAGAACCCGTACCTACGGATGTGCACCTCTTGGAGCTTGTTTCTACGCTCAGAAACCTTTATCCCACCCTCACGTGGCATATCGACATCCCGCGCGCCGCATCATTCCACACCGACAAGAACATGCTGCGGCAGGTGCTCATCAATCTCGTCAAGAATGCAGCCGAGGCCGGAGCGACGACCATTGACATCCGCTGGAACGACGCATTATGCGTGAGCAACAACGGCGCACCCATCCCTGCGGACGTGATGCACGAGATATTCATCCCCTTTTTCACGACCAAGAAGACAGGTTCGGGCATCGGTCTGTCGCTCTCCCGCCAGCTCATGGTGATGCAAGGGGGCAACCTCTCACTGGCCGAAACGCCCGTGAGCGGGTATCATGTGAGCTTCATCATCAAAGGTTAGGTCATAGCTTGAGAGAGAACAACACGGATAAACTACCGCGAGACCGGTATGCCCGTTTACGGAATAGATCGTACATATTTAACTCTATCAACTAAAAAACGAGCGGGAAAGTTGGATGTAAAAGAAAAAAAACATACATTTGCATAGGCTTTATGTGTCTTGCTAACCTAAGCAAACAATAATTTTTCGATATGCAAAAGTATTTGGAACTATTACTGTCAGCTAAAAACGACTTGCCGGTTCGGACATCCTTTATACTTCACTCCTACAAGCGCCTTTGCCGTAAAGGGGCTTGTCTAAGCGGCATATATGCCAAACGGCACACCGATCTCGTTCTGACGCCGACGTACACCGTACGACGCACGCACGTACACCGAACGTCGTACGCATGTACACCGAACGACGTGCGTGCGTACACCGAACGACGTACGTGCCCATCAGAGCGGGAAGCGGCGACGAAACATGCGGAGAGAGAGGGTGTCAGGCACTTTATGAAGGTGAGACAGCAGCTGCTACCGGGCGGATTAGTATCGTTTACTTTCGACTTTTTGCAGACACCAGCAATTTGGGACAGGCAAAAAATAAGCCTCTACGTGAACCGCAGAGGCAAGAAATTCTTCGGCTTATAGCCTTGTTGTGAAAAGTCTTCCACAATGTATCTTGCTGCAAAGATAAGACAAAAAAGCGAAATAACAAATAAAAACTAAAAAAAATGGTTGAAAAAATTTTAGGACTGGACTTGGGAACAAGCTCCATCGGTCTCGCATTAAGAGACATGGGTAAGGGTGATAACTTTAAAGATCAGCTCGTGTATTTCTCCTCAGATATATTCAAAGCCGGCGTCGGGAAAGATAAGACCGGCGAATACTCCTTTGCAGCGGAACGTACCAAGCACCGCCAGTCGCGCCGACTGAACGAGACGAGGCGCAGAAGACTGTGGGCTACGCTGCATCTGCTGCGGGAGAACGGGCTTTGCCCCATCAGCGAGGAGTCGCTGCACGGATGGGAAACATACGACAAGAGCAAGGGACTGCACAGGGAATACCCTGTGGGCGACGAGGCGTTCGCACGATGGATTGCGCTCGACTTCGATGCCGACGGTAAGGCCGACTATTCGAGTCCGTACCAGTTGCGGCGAGAATTGATGAACCGCCAGTTCGACTTCACGTGCGAGGAGGAACGCTACAAGCTGGGGCGTGCCCTCTATCACATTGCACAGCGCAGAGGGTTCAAGAGCAGCAAGGGTGAGACCATAACCATGCAGGAGAACAACGAGAAGGCGGAAAGTGAGGAAGACATTGCACAAGAGATGAAGAAATCGGAGACGAAAACATCCGGGGCACTCAAGGCCTATATGGAGGAGCATCAATGCAAAACCGTCGGCGAAGCCTTTGCCATGCTGGAAGATGCGGGAGAGCGGATTCGCAACAATCCGACGTATAAGGCCGTACGTTCGCAATATCAAGAAGAGATAGCGCAGATTTTCGACTATCAGGACGGGCTGTCGAAGGAGTCGAACCTGTATCGCAGGCTGGTCAGCACGAAAAAAGGAGAAGGTACCATCTTCTATAAGAAACCGCTGCGGTCACAGAAAGGACTGGTGGGCAAGTGTACGCTGGAGCCCAACAAGAGCCGTTGCCCGGAGAGCCATCCCGAATATGAACGGTTCAGGGCACTGAGCCTGCTCAACAACATCAAGTATCGCACCTCTTGCGACACCGATTTCATGCCGCTCCCAACAGCGGTCAAGGAGCAGGTCTATGACGAATTGTTTATAGGAAGGGTAACACCCGACTTCCCCTTTAAGGTTATCCGGCAGAAATTAGAAAAGCTGCTCGGGCTGCAACTATCGGACGATGCTGCCAACAAGACCATCAACTACAAGGACAGGCAATCGGTGTCGGGCTGTCCGGTGACGGCACGTCTCGTCAACCTGCTTGGCAAGGACTGGCAAACGTGGCGGCAAGAGAGCACTAAGGAGCATAACGGGCGCAAGGGCAAGGCGGCAGAACGACACAAGGTGACCTACACAGCAATGGACATCTGGCACGTATGCTGCGAGAAAGACGACCCCGAAGAGGTGTTCGAATTTGCACTCAAGTCACTGGGTTGGGACGAAGAGCGGTGCAAGCTGATGGTACGTCTATGGTCAGCGATAAGTGACGGATATGCCATGCTCAGCCTTAAGGCCATCAGAAACATCAACCGATTCCTTGAACTCGGATTGAAGTATTCGGATGCAGTGTTGTTGGCTAAGATTCCCGACATTGTGGGAGAAGACAACTTTGATTACAAAAGTCTCGTTGAGAATTATAACGAGGGCATCAGGCAGGGCATCGATCAGGAAAGGGCGGTCTATCAGATTGCCAATGCGTTGATAGCCGATTACAAGTCGATGCCTGCGGAAGACAGGTTTGCCGACCACAATACGTCCTATCAGTTGGATGATGGCGACCGTAAGAATATAATCGATCACATCTGTAATTATGTAGGTGAGCACACATGGGAGCTGATGGATGCAGACGAGCAGGGGACACTGATGAGTAGGGTGGCAAGCCTATATCAGCAGTTCTTCAGTACGTCCAAGCGTGAGTTTTACAAAGTGCCGCGATTGGACGATCGGCTGGAAGCATACCTTGCAGAGACCTATCCGGGAGTGGAGACGAAGAAATGGGACAAACTCTACCATCCTTCACAGATCAGCCTATATGATGTGCCCAATGGCAAGCTGGATCGCAGCGAATGGCGATTGGGGTCTCCCAACGTAGGGTCTATACGCAACCCGGTGGCGCTGCGCACGCTGAATGTGCTGCGCCGGAAAATCAACGAAATGCTCGACAAAGGCATGATTTCGTGGGACGATACGCGTATTGTGGTGGAAACGACACGCGGACTTAACGACGCCAACATGCGATGGGCAATAGAGACCTATCAGGCTGAACGCGCAAAGGAGAATAAGGAGATAGAGAAAATACTCGCAGAGTATTACCCTAAACGCGACATCAGCCCTACGGATGTCGACATGGCACGCTATGTCGTGGAGCAGTCGAAGGGTGATCTTTACAAGAACAATCAGTTTGCAAAGGATGTGACCAAGTACAGGCTGTGGTTGGAACAGGGTGGTGTGTGCATGTACACGGGTGAAACCATCAATCTGACCCGTCTCTTCGATGGCAATGCTTTCGACATAGAGCATACCATTCCGCGCAGCAAGTCGTTCGATGATTCCGATGCGAACCTCACAGTTTGCAATGCGCACTACAACAGATCCATCAAGAAGAACAAACTGCCCACTGAGTTGCCTAACTATGAGCATGACGCTATGGGATACACGTCGATCAAATCACGATTACAGAAATGGGAGGAGCGAGTGGAACAACTGCGAAAGAACGTGGAGTTCTGGAGAGGACAGTCGAAGCACGCACAAGATAAGACCCGTAAAGACTATTGTATTCGTCAACGCCATCTGTGGAAGATGGAACTTGACTACTGGCTGGCAAAGCTGGAAGCCTTTAAGATGACGGAGGTAAAAGACGGGTTCCGAAACAGTCAGCTTGTGGATACGGGCATCATCACCCGATATGCCGTGCTCTATCTAAAGAGCGTGTTCAGCAATGTAGACGTACAGAAAGGTGCAATGACAGATGTTTTCAAAAAGATTATCGGCATACAAAGTATGCATGAGAAAAAAGACCGCTCCCTCCATTCGCATCATGCCATAGATGCCGCAACGCTGACCATGATTCCTGTCGCTGCCAAGCGCGACCGCATGCTTCAGATGTTCTACCAAGTGGAAGAACTGGAAAAAAGATTGCGCAATACGGAGAACAAAGAGGAAAGAGCTGCACTCCTTGATACATTGAACGGTTGGAAAGACCATCTGGAGCATGAAAAACACGATTGTAGAATGAGTAAAGATGCTGCAGGCATCGGTGAATTTATAGAAGAGAGCATCCTCATCAACCATCATGCGAAAGACCAGACCATGGCCGGACACCACCGTAGAATAAGGGTAAGAGGTAAAGCAGTAAAGATAAAAGGTGCCGATGGACAAACCATAGAGAAATGGACGGACGGCGATGCAATAAGAGGAAGACTGCATAACGAGTCTTACTTTGGCGCCGTCAAATTGCCTGAAGAGGAGGACGAAAATACAGAAAGGAGGTATAAAGTAGAAGATGGCAAGTTTGTTTATCCGGAGACAGACGTATATACGATGGTTATACGTGTGGATATCAACTCATTCAATGAGGTAAAAGAACTGGAAAAGATCATCGATCCTCGTGTTCGTCAAGTCATTTCCGATACGATTGCCAAGCGAATGGAGGGCGGTATGTCTTTCAAAGATGCTCTCAATGAAGATATTTACATGCTGGATAAATATGGCAGAGAAGTCAGAACTGACAGAAACGGTAGACCTGTGAGGCCGATACGGCATGTTCGCTGTAAAGTAGCGGCAGGGCGAGGATTCATGACTAAGGATAAGTCTCTGGAAATTAGAGATCATATTGACTACTCAAAGAAAAGACTTGTAAACGTGAAAGACAGAAGTTACAAACAGAAAGTGTACGCACAGAATGACAGTAACTACTTATTCCTGCTCTATGAGGGGATAAAGAAAGGAAAACTGACACGTCAGAGTCGCATCATCAACACTTTTGAAGCTGCCTCGCTGATCAAGACCGGACAATATCGTGACCTCAGTCACGACCTCTTCGATGAGCCATATTATGCAAGATATACGGACAAGAAAGGAGTGGAATACAAATTGAACGCTATTTTGAAAGTTGGCACAAGGATGCTGGAATGGAAAGAATCACCTGACGAAATTATGGAGTTGAGTCGGCAAGAACTGTCCAAAAGACTCTATGTCGTGGTGAAATTCAACAATACCGGCTCTGATACATTATATCTTAGAAAGCACCTAAATGCTACCACTGGTATTGATTTAAAATTGGTGGCAGATAAAGTTAACTACCTGATTGAACACCGCGATTTTGAGATTGACAAGTTAGGAAATATTATCTTTAAGGATTAAGCGATATGATTAAGAAAACATTATATTTTGGCAATCCTGCTTATTTGTCTCTGAAAAACGGGCAGATGATCATCAAATTGCCCGAGGTGGAACAGAGCAATATGATGGAGGAACTGAAAGGGGCTGCCATAAGAACCGTTCCGATAGAAGACATAGGGGTGGTGGTGTTAGACAATAAACAAATAACCATTACACATGGTCTCATCGCCGCACTTGCGGAAAATACCACTGCCCTAATTACATGCGACAATCAGCGTATGCCATCAGGTATGCTCCTACCATTAGAAGGCAACACAATACACAACGAGCGTTTCCGCCAGCAACTGGAGATGTCACAGCCTCTCAAAAAACAGCTTTGGCAACAAACGATTAAGGCAAAGATGGAAAATCAGGGATTCTGCTTACAGAAGAATACACCAAAGTCGTATGCGCCCCTTATGGTGATGGCACGCAATATAAGAAGCGGAGATCCGGATAACTATGAGGCACAAGCTGCAGCATATTACTGGAAATATATCTTTCCGGCTATCCCTGATTTTATCAGATCAAGAGATGGAGAGGTACCAAACAATCTGCTTAACTACGGCTATGCTATACTGAGAGCAGTAGTGGCAAGAAGCCTTGTCGCAAGCGGACTTTTACCCGTTTACGGCATCCATCATCACAATAGATATAATGCTTATTGTCTGGCAGATGACATTATGGAACCCTACCGACCATTTGTTGACGATTTGGTAATATCCATCATGAAAAGATATGAGGATGTCAGCCACCTGACAACAGAAATAAAGCGCGATCTTCTGGCCATTCCCGTACTTGATGTGAAGATAGAAAATAAACGAAGTCCTTTAATGATTGCAGCAACTACGACCACTGCAAGTTTCGCAAAATGTATCAGTGGAGAGGTGCGGAAAATTTCCTATCCTTCTTTTATATGATCAGATTAAGTGAATATCGTGTTATGTGGGTAATGGTATTCTTTGATCTACCAACAGCTACGCAAAAGGAAAAGCGAGCCTACATGCTCTTTCGTAAGAATTTACAGAAAGATGGGTTCACGATGTTTCAATTCTCCATTTACGTAAGACACTGTGCCAGCCGGGAGAATGCGGAAGTCCATATCAAAAGAGTAAAGTCTTTCCTTCCTGAGTTTGGAAATATCTGTATTACCTGCATCACCGATAAACAATTCGGAGATATAGAGGTTTATCAAAATACTGTGCCAAAGAAAGCTAATGCTCCGGGACAACAACTTGAACTATTCTAAAAAAACGGAACTCACTTTATACCGTGAGTTCCGTTCGTTTTAGCATAAACTTTTTTAATCCTAATTTACTATGTAAACCTCTGATTATCACCTGCTTGTCCAATTCAAGTTGTTTATGCTATTGCAAAGATACATAATTGGAAGCAATTCACAACATACTCATAAGGGGAACTCGTCCAATACTTTGTTGTTTATGCTATTGCAAAGATACATAATTGGAAGCAATTCACAACATTTAATTATGACACTATTAATAACACGTGTTGTTTATGCTATTGCAAAGATACATAATTGGAAGCAATTCACAACGGTGTTTGCAATAGTTATAAAAATGATTAAGTTGTTTATGCTATTGCAAAGATACATAATTGGAAGCAATTCACAACAGATTGGAATTTTATTCCCGGCGCATTTTTGTTGTTTATGCTATTGCAAAGATACATAATTGGAAGCAATTCACAACGGCATAGTGTAGAGCCTTTTGTATATCCTCGTTGTTTATGCTATTGCAAAGATACATAATTGGAAGCAATTCACAACAGCCAAAGGAGGACATTAAGAAGCGACTTGGTTGTTTATGCTATTG
>CAUTTP010000072.1:0-15796 GCA_963541305.1 uncultured Prevotella sp. | reverse complement strand
ATCGAGGGTATCGAATCAGAGCCTGACCCCACACTTGAAAAGCCCAGCAGTGACGGCACGGCCGCGGCGACAGCAAAGACTAAACGTACCACCCGCACCAAGAAAACGGACAAGCCCGCCGCTGTCGCCAAGCCCAAGAAGCAACCACAGACCGCCGCACCCGAAGTGGGTGCCGTTTGCCCGAAATGTGGCAAGGGGCACATCATCAAAGGTAAAACTGCTTTCGGTTGCTCTCGATGGAATGAAGGCTGCGACTACAGGGTGTTGTTTTAGGACGTCGCATAACAAGCAGACGTCCATAATTAACAGAATGAAAGAATAATCGCTTCGCTCATTCTAAACTATTCCACATCCGGCAGTTCTTCCACCACAGCAGGTATGGGCTGGTTGGCCGACTCTTTCACCCCCAACTGCTTCAACTCATTGGCCTTCTGCACGATACTTTGACGCCCGGTATAAGCTTTGCTGTAAGCCTCATCATAATCTTTGCCCAATGTCTCAATATCCTTCTTCACCTTGTCGAATCGTTTGATAAAATCGCCCACACGCTTCAGCAGTTCCTCCGCCAAGCCATACACTTTGAGCTGGTTCTCCGTCTGAGTGTATTGGCGCCATGCTATCTCGATCATCTTGAGAATGGCCATCAGATTTTGCTGCGAGGTGATGAATACGCGCTTGGCAAAAGCCTCGTTCCACAACTTCTTATCGGTGGCAAGGGCGAGCTGTAGCGCACCTTCATTGGGCACAAACATGATGACAAAATCAATGGCATGGCGCGGCGCCTTCACATAACTGCTGTAGTCTTTGCGCGAGAGATTGGTAAATTGCGTGCGGATACTTTTCACCAAATCGTCGGCATGCTTCTTCTTGGCTATCTCATTGTCGGCATTGATAAACTGATAATACGCATCAATCGACATCTTGGAGTCGATGATCACATCCTCATTCTTCGGATAATGCAGTATCACGTCGGGCACCATACGCTGTCCGCTGTCATCATTCAGCACCGTGTTGCCGCGATCGTCGGTCATCGTCTGCTGCACGTCGTAGTTTACGCCCTCTTTCAATCCGTTCTGTTCGAGAATCTCTGTCAGTATCAGCTCGCCCCAATTACCTTGTATCTTGTTGCTGCCACGCATCACGTTGGTCAGCCGGGTAGCTGTGGTGTCGATCTTTTCGGTCTGCTCAGCCATCGCCTTGAGCTGCTCCGACAGCGATGCCGTGCTCTTGGCGGTCTGCTGGTTGGTGGTCTGTATGGCCTCGTGCAGGCGCGTGATGTTTTCTTTCAGCGGTGCCGTGATAGTCTCGATAGATTCCGTGTTCTGCGTCTTCAACTTGTCGGTGGTCTGGTCTAGCACCTTCGTAGCGAGATTCTGAAACTGCTCACGCACCGTCTCAAGCTGCGCAGCAAACTGCTTCTGCCGCTGCTCGGCCTCGTCGGCATGCTGTTTGCGCTCGGCGTCAAGTCGGGTCTGCACCGTGGCCAGCTGCAATTTCACTTCCGTAATCTGCCTTTGCAGGTTACCACACTCGTCATTGGCCGCATCCAACTTGCCTTGCAGTTCCTCCTTTGCTTTCTGATCGGTAGTCGACTGCTGCCGTGCCAACATCAGATTGGTCTCGACCGACTTCTTCTGTCCCTGCAACCACAGGTATGCTACGGCAAAACCTACGATGATTCCAACCAAGAGATAAATCATTTCCATGTCTATTTTTCTGTTTTATTCCGTTATTTTTAAATGCACTCGGGAACTCATAACGTCAGTTTCCGAGCCATATAGATTTTCTGCATCAGCCCCCGTGTGGCCAGATAAACGATGAAGGCCAACCACAGGAGATGATTGGATGGCAGGTGTCTGACAACGGGCGGTAAATGGATTCCTACCAAGAAGATAGCGAAGAAAGCTACGGTTGCCACCCCACTCGACACCAGCATACCACGTGTGGCAGTCATACCGATGAACACGCCGTCATAGATGAAGGCGGCAACACCCGCTGCGGGTATCAGGCAAGCCCACGGAAAATATTCGCGCGAAGCCTCGACCACCGCGCCGTCATCGGTCAGCAAACGAAGAAAACCGCTACCGCCTATGATATATACGGCTGTGAACGCCACCACCATCGCCCCACCCCACACGAAAAGTCGGCGTATCATGCGTTGCAGCCCGTCATGGTCGGCGGCTCCGTAGAAGCGCCCGCTCAACGCTTCGCCAGCAAAGGCGAAACCGTCCATTACATAGCTGAACAACGTGAAGAAAGTCATGAGAAGTGTATTCACCGCCAACGTCATATCGCCCTGACGCGCACCGGCGGACGTAAAAAACAGATTTACCCCCACAAGGCACAGTGTGCGTAGGAAGATGTCACGGTTTACGGTGAAGAACGATGCCCATCCCGTGAGATCGGCTGCCGACTCCCGTTGACGGTCTCTGCCTAAGGGGATGGCTCGCAATTTCCGTTTCATCAGATATAACCCTAATGCAAACCCACCCCATTGTGCCACCAGTGTGCCAAACGCCACACCCTCCATACGCAGTCCGAGACCAAACACCAGCACGAGCGAAACGATAATATTCACGATGTTCTGAAAGATGGCTACCGTCATCGGCATCTTTGTGGTCTGCATGCCGATGAACCAGCCGTTCAGGCTATACAGTCCGAGCATGGCGGGCGCACCCCATATCACAATATTAAAATAGGTGGAAGCTAACGGGCGAATCTCTGTCGAGGGATGAATCAATTCCAATGCTATCCATTGCAATGGCCATTGCAACAACAAGAACGTGCCGGCAATGATCATCGCGATGAGTAGCGACTGGCGCAGAAGCTGTCGCACGGCGAAGAAATCCTGCCTGCCCAATGCTTGTGACGTCATACCGCTGGTACCCATCCGTAGAAATCCAAACAACCAATATATCACATTGAAGATCATCGTAGCCACTGCAATGGCTGCGATATAGCGTTCAGACCCGATATGTCCTACGATTGTCAGGTCTACCAATCCGAGCAATGGCACCGTCACATTACTCACTATCGACGGCACGGCCAGTTGCAATATGTCTCTATCCTGCTGCTTCATTCCTTTCGTAACGCAAAGATAGTAAATAAATAGCGGTTAGAAATGAGATAGAAAAGAAAAAGACTATAATGTAGTTGGGAGAAGTCAAGAAGCATGCACTACTTGTACTTCTCAAAATGTTAAAAAGAAAATTTCTTGTTTTGCTTTCTTGGAAGTTACGAAATAAAATATTAGATTAGCACGGTAAAAGCAAAGATAAGTAGGTGTTCATAATTAATTGCCACAATATTTGCGTCTGTTTTTCAGTCAGTCTGCCAACTTGAAGAAGGAGTGTAGCGGGCTACACGACTGATGAAAGGGGGCGGAATGACGAAAAAGAGGCGTAAAGACTGTGGCAAAGCAAAAGAATAAAAAAAAAAAGAAAATATAGGCGTTTAATTTTGAACACCTACTTACCAAATTAAACTTAAAACATAAGGGTCTATGAAAAAGTTATTATTAGTTGTATGTGCTATTTGTGCATGCCTATCATCTATGTCCTGCTCAAATGATAAAGACGAAGATTGGTCTGAAGACAAGACAATAGAGGTTGCTTCACATATTGTTCCATGTAAAATCTGGGGTGACCCTGATACCGTTGACGGAATTGAAATAAGACCAATCGGTGCTTCTGAATGGAATACTATTCCGCTGTATTCAATTGAAGGATTCAAATTTGAAGAAGGGTTTTCGTATGTCTTGAAGATACAAATTATCCATTTGGCTGAGCCACCGCAGGATGGTTCAAATATTAGATATAAGCTAATAGCCACATTGTCCAAAGATAAAGAGTTGTAGATTGATTTCCGGCACTTACTGAGAGGGTGCAAAATAAAACTGTGCTAAACTTATTTTTTTCCCCTGTCCCGGCAGTCCTGCAAGGTGCGAGGGTTGGTAAAGTTTTGCCATCAGGCTCAGGCAAAAGGTTCTCCAAGTGCTTAATATCCTCTGTCTCCGCACGTTTCGTCACCGCTTCCCGCTCTGATGAGCACGTACGGCGTGCAGTGTACATGCGTACGGCGTGCGGTGTACATGCGTACGGCGTGCGGTGTACATGCGTGCGGCGTGCGGTGTACGTGCGTGCGGCGTTCGGTGTAAACGTAAAGAGCTATGCTTTTGCGGGTATGTCAGAATAGAATAAGAGTATAAAAGAATAATCGCGCCGCTCTGTATAAAAGCCAAATGCCGGATAAACATCCGGCAATATGGTTCTATTTGTGCATCCGAGTGATAAGCTTTTATTCTTCTATACTCCTTTTCTTTTATTCTGCCACAGTTTCAAGTTCGCGTATGGATGTGCACGGGCGCATTCTTTTCTTGCATTTTCCATCAATAATATTTACCTTTGCAAAGACATTCACACGCAAAGAAAGTGGATGTAAAGAACATGAAACGCAATCATAGAATTACACTTTTCATCAGACATCATTGGCTCATCACCGCTCTATTGTCCGTCACGCTCATCATTGCAGGATGGCTGGCGTGGTATGTCTTTCCCGCCAACGAGCAGGACATGCGCCGGTCGGTGTGCATGGTGGAGGGGCAATGGGAGACTTGCCTCGTGGCCGACAGCGACACCATCGTGCTATATACCGATACGGTGCATCAGCAAGGTGTGTGGGTTGAGAAGTGTCTGTGGTGGCTCTGTGGCGGCGTAAACGTATTGACTGTTTGGCCGAAGACGGATAATGCCGGAACCTTTCCAAGGCATATACAGACAGACAGCATGGCATCGTATGTGTCGTCATTTCGCGATTCTGTCTGTACCATGTTGGAGCAGAAACGAAGCGAGCGCAGCGAACTGGAGTATTATCTGCGCAGTCATGGCGTGCAGGATGAGGGATATGTCAGGGTTGCGGTCTATCATGAGAAACAGAATGAGGAGATCGGGGCGCTCGACTCGCTCTGCCGACAACTCATGGCCAGCAAGAACAGGAAGAATTTACACCTTATATATATAGGGCGCTGTCACGTTTCGTGGTGCGTCAGGGATGGAAAATGGTGGCAAGAGGTGTGTCGCCCTGTCATCATCAATGCCGATTCGTTGCCTCGAACGCTCATGCTCAGGACTGCATCCAGCCAGAAGCCAAGCGGCACATACGCCGTGAGGCAACTGCCGTGGGCTGCATCGCAACAGGGAGAGATACTCTCCGTCACACTGACAGACCATGATGTGGCCGCTCGGCAGTCTACCATCATCATGCAAGGAGAACTGCAAAACGGCAAATACCAAATGCCCCGGCTTTTCGCAGGCGACGGCTGCGCTATATTTACCCGACGCGGGCAGTTTGTGGGAGTGGTGTCAGGCGACAGCATTATGTATTAAACAATATGCATTCCGATTATTCTATGTTACATCAGCAAACCCTAAAGATTGTTTTTGCGGGCATGATGACTCTTCCGTTGATGGGTTGTAGCGTCGACTGCAATGATGTAGTGACGGTCAAGAACGGTGCCATGACCTATCAGGGACAGATGAAAGACGGCAAGAAAGAGGGGCGTGGCGTGCTCTATCAAGGCAAGACGATCGTGTATTCCGGCCGATGGAAGGACGATATGCGACAAGGAGCGGGGTGGACGCAGGACTCTGTGGGTAGACGAATTGACGGCATCTGGGATCACGACACGATTGTAAGCGGTGTGCGCCGGGATTCCACGGGCGTATATGAGGGCGAGTTCGATCAGCGTCTCATGGCGCACGGACATGGATTTCACCGTGACATATCAGGTACATACTTTGAAGGCCAGTGGAAGAATGATGAGCGAAACGGTTTCGGCTTCGCCTCGCAACACAGACATTTCCGTGTGGGCGAATGGCAGAAAGATGTGTATAAGGGCGAGCGACTGAACTATACCTCCGAGCGGATTTACGGCATCGACATCTCGAAATACCAGCATATCATCGGCAAACGCAGGTATGACATTGACTGGAAACGGCTCCGTGTCACCAATTTGGGTTCGCTCTCGAAGAAGAAGATCAGTGGGCAGGTGGATTATAAGGTGTCGTTTGTCTTCATCAAATCGACTGAAGGCAAGAGAATCACAAATCCTTATTACAAGAAAGACTATGCAGCGGCTCGCGCATACGGCTTTCCCGTGGGTGCATACCATTTCTTTTCATACCTCACCACGGGTGCAGAGCAGGCCGAATTCTTCCTTAAAAACACGCAATTTAAGGCGGGAGACCTGCCTCCGGTACTCGATTTGGAACCCTATCCCAGTCATGTGCAGAGCATGGGCGGCTCGCTCGCCATGTGGAAACGTGTGAGAAACTGGCTGCAGATTGTAGAGAGACGTACGGGTATGCGCCCGATTCTCTACATCAGTCAGCTGTTCGTGAACAGATACCTCGATGATGCGCCCGACATCAAGCACAATTATCCCGTTTGGATAGCACGTTACGGAGAGTACAAGCCCGACGTGAAGTTATGGATATGGCAGCTTGCCCCCGATGGCCGTGTAGCGGGAATCAAGGGTGCAGTGGACATCAACGTGTTCAACGGATACAATGCCGAATTCAAGGAATGGCTCAATCAGGTGAGGAGAAAATGAAGATTATAAGCAGAAAGAGCGAGTGTCAAAATAGAATAAAATAAGAGAATAAAAGAATAATCGCTCCGCTCCGTATAAAAGCCAAATGCCGGATAAACATCCGTCTATATGGCCTCATTGTGCATAAAGTGATGGCTTTTATACGGAGCGGAGCGATTATTCTTTTATTCTCTTATTCCTCTTATTCTATTCTGGCATGCCCTTTCTCATCAGCATGCCATTGCCGGCATCTATTTGTTTCCGGGTTTCATCCAAGTAATAAGTGAACACATCTTTATTACCGAAATTGCAATAGAGATAGTGGTTCTGATAGCGGAACGTGCCCCGGCTCGTCTGTCCTCCACTGGTTTCAGAGATATTCGTTCCACGAATCTGCACCGAAATCCCGCCATAATCCGTCTCTACATACCAGTGTCCTTGTATCCAAGCAGGAGCCTTTTCCGCACCAAGCGAAGGGTCATAATCAGGAGCCGTTCTGTCTGAAGAAATCATTTCGCCGCTGTCATCCACAGTTTCTGCCACCTGCAACGATTCTGCCGTATAGCTCTTTGTGTCGTCGCCACATTGATAGATGGTAAAGACAACAACTGCCGCAACACAAGCCGCCACGATGAACAGCCGTTTCCTCAACCCATTGGAGGAACTCTCTATCCGAGGGGCAGACAGGGGACGTGACATCCGTTGACCCGGAGAAGATGAGGAATGGTCAACCGACGGAGTCTGAGACGACGCATACACACTTCCGTGAGATGCACCCTGATGCAGTGGAGGAGGAACGGTATCTGCACCGTTTGCCCGGTCTGAACGTGCAAAATCGTTCTGAGTTTCAGAAAAATCAGTTGTCTTTTGAACATAGGAAGCCTGCGAGCCGTCTGTCGCAGCATCATCAGAGGAGACGGCGGGAATGGTATAAACGAAAGGTGTGCCACATCGTTCACAGTTGCATTGCACCTCCGTGATACCCGGCGATGCCGGCACATCGAATCGAAGCCTACATTTCGGACATTTCACTAACATGGTCGTTCCTTACCTTTTTTTATATCTATATGACTTATTCAAACAATATGGTGGCTTTCTGCACCACTCTCCAAACTGTGCCGTCGCGTTGCACGATGCCTTCTTCAAGCGTCTCTATATGTTGCGGCAAGCGGTGAATGTTGCCCTCTATCCTGCACACGGGTTTCACGAACTGGCTCACGCTGATCATAGCTGTAGCGATAGCGTCGGGCGTGGATAGCATGACAAAGTGGCCGTTCACCCCGTCTTCCGTGCGGAGCTGATAGATACTCTTACCCACTTGCTCTGTGGAACTTTGCTCCGTAAACGTGGCGTCGGCTGTCGGAGCAGACAAAAACAAAGTCTCGCTTACCGGAGTTTGGAGTGCGGAAGGTTGCACTGCGACTGTGGAGGCAATGCCGACATGGGCTTGCTCTGCTTGGCGGGGCTCCTCATTCTTTTTATGTAAATCCTTGAGTTGCCGCTCCAAAACGGCGATAAGCTCTGCCTGTTTCTTGGCAGAGGTCTCCAGCTGGTCTATTCGCTCCACCAACGGTTGCAGCAACTCGTCAAGTTGCGCTTGTGAAATGTAGTCTTTATTGTTTCCAAACATATCCTATATGCCTATGGCCTGCTGTCAGACTATCGGTCAACAAAAGCCCTAAAGATTCTCAATCAAGTTGTCACGGATGCTCCCGATGATGGGATAGAAGAACACGGTGTCCTCTATCGTATCATTGGCATTGCGGTCAGTATCGTTCTTATTCACAAAATTCCAGCCATTGATCAGATGATGTTCGAGATCTTTGCCAACCAACTGCTTGAACTTAACAAGCGACTGATTATCTACCAAGAACCGATCGACAACATGGATATCATCGCAGAGCCGGCAGAAGAAATCGTTGAACTCTTTCACTGCCGCCACTATCTGCAAACGGATTTCAGGATTGTCCATATCGGCATAGGTCAGTTTCCCGTGCGGGATAGCCGAATAGTTATACTTCAAACGTGAATCGAAACTGTCCATCAGACGATTCAGCTGGTCTACACTCGCGTATCCGGCAGCATCGCGCACCTGCATCAGTGCGCCGCGGCAGGTAATCTGCTTGGGCTCCTTGCGCTCCATCACCACCGAGAAGCCGTCAGCATCATAACTTTCACCATATATCCGAGCAAAGATTTCCTCGGAAAGCAGGTCAAGCTCACGCTTGGTTCCTACGATATCAAGTACCTTGGACCCTGTACCCGAGAACATCACAGAGCGCGGTTTCTCCAATCCGCGATGTTTCATCATACAGGCTACATAATAAATCAAGGTGGCATAGAAATAGATGAACACGATTTTCAGACGGCCATCCTCATTCAATCGTTGGTTGTAAGAGAACACATCATTGTTTCCCACGACCTTATTATGAATCACGGAAAAGAGAAAAGCGTTGATATCCTCACTCTTTCGCTTGCCCGTGATGTCGTCGAGAATGCCGTTAAGTTCGCCGTAACGGTCATCATCGGCATCAAACAGACGACGGAAATAATCGACATACTTCACCAGCATGGGATTGCTGTCGCCATGAGGAACCTCGGAGAATCCGTCGCCAAACAGCACATTGGCCGCAAAACGAAAGGAGGTGAGGATGGTGGGTTGCTGTGCATTAGACTCAAATACCACCACATCACTCGACCCGCCACCTATATCAATGGAAGCCACTGTGGAGGCTGCACCACGGAACTGGCTCGAACCGCGATAGAAATAGTATGGTGCCACCGACTCGGGCATCTGTATCAGATTGTGCTCGTCGGGCTCCACCCCAAACACTTCCGCAAATGTCTTGGCCCACATCTCGCCCATCTTACGCACGTTGCCTACTTTCATTGACAAGGGATAGAACCATACGAGGCGGGTTTTGCGAATGTCTCCATTTTCCAGCAGCACCTTGGTGCGCATCAAAAGCGCCAACTCAGTGAGGTAAGTACGCACACGCTTGGAGGTTGCCATCTCGGTAGACCATTTTAAATTGGCAATCACGCGATTGCCATAGCCCACGGATTCCTTTTCGTAGATAAACGGAACGTTCGCATCGCCCAATGAAACGATCTCATCAACATTCTCTGCATCGAGGCGCTCGCTTTCCGACAGCACTGTGCGCTGCGGGAAACCATAGACAGAGCCGATACTCTTGGGCAAAAACTCTTGCTTCATAATCACGTCATAGACAATCTGCTCACCATTATATAAGGTAGCCATCAGGCGCTCTTTTGATGACGAACTGATTGTCAACGGCTCGGGCATCTGCCCTTCGCGCATACATTCTACATGAGTATTGGTTGTTCCGAAATCGACAGAGAAAGTGAAAGCCTCGTGCCCCTCAATATAGTTAGGCCAACGCGGACAGATGACGCCTTCGGCTACAAGACTGTCGCGCTCATCAGACAACTGCACACTGATATAATCAAACGCTCCGGACAAGCGGTAATAATCAGACCCCACGCGTTTCTCGCTCTTCAAACTGCGCGAGCGTTTCAACACCATGGGCGTACCCGCATCACCACCATCGGGTGCCTGTCGATGGAAATCGAGGTTAAGATGGTAATTTTCCAACATGCCTAACGCACGATCTACAAGCTGTACATTGTATTGCTTGAGAGCCGGATTCTTCACGAACGGGAATACGCCGAGTGCAAACGGAACGGTGATGAAGTAACCACGGTCATTGTCTTTGTCGTATCGCATATCCACTCCGTTAGCCTGCACGTATGTCCGTTCCAAAGTTATGAATCCGCCCTGCTTCTGAACAGGGATGCGAAGAACGGCTCTCACCGATTCTTGTCGTCCTGTTTGGGTATGGATCAGTTCAAAGCGAGGACGACCGGCAATGGTTCCCTGAAGGTCATTCACTGTGAAATACTTGAAATATGTCTTGCTCAACGGCAACAGAAAGTCGAAACTATCGGTCTCGCGACTGCCCAACGACAGGTTCCCGTCAAAGAAACAATCGCGGTCCATTGTATAATCGAGTTTGATCAATGCCGGCTGAAAGAAGTCACTATCCGTCAACCAAGGATACTGATGCGACGTAGCAGGGAGGATTCGCTTCTCTGGCTCCATCGCATAATCATTGGGCAAAATCACCGTGAGGTCATCCCAATTGCCAGTGATGTATCTGTAAGGGTCGGTCTGGGGTGCGTTGAGATGATTCTGAAGCACCAGTGGCAATCGCTCGCCTGCATGCCGAACTGTCGGTTCGATACGGAAGTCGCTTTTCTGAATTGCTTCCTGTATGTCGGCCTGACGGGCACAATAGAAGGGAACGCCTAAAGTTTGGATGCCATCTTCCGAGGGGGCATAACTGATATTCAGATATTGCAGGGCACGGTCCTGATTTTCATAATCCATCGCGACTGGATTACCAATGTCGGTCAGTATCTCTCTTTGCAGTTCGGGCGTCAGGAGATTAAAGCAGGTAATCAAGTAAGCATTAACCTCGCCGCAATATCTCTTCAGATCAGGATAAGCCGTGAAGAGAGCGTAAATATACTTCACAAACTTGGGCATACGCATATAGAGAGGTCGGGTGAGGTCAAAGAGATTCACATTCTGCTCTACAGGTATGGTATAGAGGTTAGGTGCGGCATTAGGGCTTGCCATAAACAATGTAACGGGAGAAGTGCATCCGATGACCTGATTGCCATAAATCAGGAAATAGATGCGGTCCATCTTGTCGAAATTGAACGCCTCCTTATCTTGATTGAGAAACATCTCTATCGTGTCGCCCAACAACTTATGCGTAGGGTCTGCCGTCAATGCCTGCAGAGCGGCGGTCTTGTTCCACTCCACAACATGCAACTTGGTGCGTAGCTCCGGCAGGTTGAAGAACAGCTGGGCTATATCAAGGGCGTTACCCACAAGGCGCTCATCCATCAGTTCGCCATTGAGACGAGAATCCATAGCCAATCGTCTGAAAGCATTCTTCACCAAATCCATCTGCGCAAATGGCGACGGGATGGCTGTACGAGGCCGGACAGACAGACCGCCGTTAGGGTCGCTGATCATGTTGATCTCATCGGCACTATACTGATTAGTGAGTGGAATCCATGCCTCACCGGATGTCTTGTTATTATATGATAGTATCTTTGACATGATAAATATACAAGGCCTTTAATATTAAACTAAACCGTTATACTTCTCGTCAATGAGCTTATCCAAAGTCTCATCAAGCAAAGTGAGAAAGCGGAGTGCTACCTTATCGCTACCAAACCGACCTTCTTTCACGGCAGCCTGAGAGGCTTTATTAAGATTGCTCAGCACGGTTTTATAATTGATCTCACCGCTAAAAAGACCTTTCTTAGGTGTCACATCGTTGATGGCATCAGCCAACTGTTCGGTCGCGAGATTAAAAGGCTTGAACCCTCTCTGGTTTCCCCCCAACTCTTTCAGCCACTGGCGATAAGCCACAAAGAAATCTGTCGTTAGTGTATGATAGAAACTGGTTGACAAAAAACCTTGGGTTATTTCGGGTTTATCCTGCGTATAGCCACGCCCCACGTCCTTACGGAACTGGTATGAGATATATTGATAAGCCAGATAGAACTTGACCAGAGGCTTGTTGACCAATGACCTCGTGTGAATGCCAAAGTCTTTCAGCGATAATGTGAGCTTGTCGTTGGCTAAGCCATACTCCTTATAGATAGGGGTTTGGGCATTACCGCCTTCTGTCACCAACTGGTCATCGGGAATACTCAAGAAATCGAGAATAGAAAGTGCACCGACATATTCCACCACGTGAGCATCGTTGCGTTGCCCGTTGCCACCCGGATCATTGAAATAAGGATTGGAAGGCACCTCGTCGCCTAAGTAATAGCAGACATTGATCTTGGAGAGATTCATGTCCACCCCACCCTGCCGAAGTCCGGTCAGATTGTCATGATAATAGAACAGTGCCGACTTGGTCTTCGAGATGAAGTCGGCTCTTGATATAGGACTATTCTCATCCTGCTGCACATTGAAGTAGGGCAATACCGTGAGTGCTCCGATTCGTGCGTCGCGCAGATCACCACGGTTATTGATGGCGGTATTATTGCCCGCATTACGGATATTCTTCACGATGATGGGATAACCGGCGGCACCCGTACCGCCAAAGATGCTCGATACGATAAAGATACGGTCGGTCTTGCGGAACACGTTAGAGAACTGGCGGAACTCCTCGGAATCCTTAAACTGATTCAACGCTACCGAACCGATATTGGGTGAACCCACAAAACCTATGTCCATCTTGGTCTGTAACTGATCATTGGAGAACATCATTGCGCACAAAGCCTGATTGGCGGTGTCGAGCGTGCTGTAGGAAATGAAATCCTGAAACCTCTTCGACTCCACAGCTCCCAGATTGAACAGGAACGTGTCACTCAAGTTAGATCCTCCGGGCAAGATATCGCTCAACGTTGACACCTTCACCGAGAAAAAGCCTTTGGTCACGTCCACTGTATCTCCATAAAGGGTCTTGCGAATGCTGCGATACCAGCGCAGCAGATTCTCCGTACGCTTCAGATCTTCGTTCGCCTTATGCGGATCAACAATGATGGGTATCACCTCCAGCGGCATGGATTGTCCTGACTCGTCCACGGGATGAATGCCGGCAGCAAACTGCATGATCAATGGCCGCATCACTCGAGAGCCTGTTCCTCCGACAAGAAATAAAAATAGTCTCATTCTTCGATATTTTTATCTAAAGAAAACATGAAATTTTCGCATCATCTTTTCACTTTTTCATCTTTTCATCATCCCTGAGTTTACTCGGGGATTGGCGTATGCCGGCAGTTAGCGCTCCACCATCTCATGGCGAAAGAAGCGATGATAAACAAGATGGCGGTCACCACGAAGTCGATCACGCAAAAGCTGAAGAGCCGGGCAGAGAAGTCATAGCCCAAGTCCGAGAAGATGTTGTTGGGATAAATGTAGTTGATGATAGGAGCAAGCACGGATGCCACCCCCAGCATAATCAACCAATGATACCAGCGGCTGAAACTCACACTGTTGATGATATAATAGAACAAAGCCGCAGCACCCCACGCCACAACGGCCGACACCACGGCAACAATGAAGTAGAGATTCTCGTTATACATCTCGTTCGAGAACTCTCTCTCGTAATATCCCAACTCAAAGACGGGAGCGGGAAAGATGATGAACAGGAGCGTCAGCACGGCTCCACCAATCAACAATATTGAATTTTTCATTATCGGTTTTGTTGCAAATATTTAGTTGTCGAGTTCTATTTCCAATTCAAAATAAGTGGGCTCATTCTTGGCATTGCGCTTATAACTGTCATAGATTCCGTTCAGCAAATAGCGCAAGGCAAAGGTTGTCGCACTGTCAGGATTGAGGTCATCATCGGTCGATCCCACCTCCACCCACTGCGGCAAACGGTTGAGCAGTTTGATTTCCACATCCTGTCCGTGTGAGATCTTATTAGCGGAAAGGATGAAGATATGCGTAGCAGTGCCCACATATTTCTTCTCGGCTGGCGAGATATCTGCCTTCTCTATCTTGCGGATCTCCTTAATCTCAATGGCATCATCCGATTCGACCATGTAATTATTCTTATCCGTGAGATAGCGCTCGTCAATAAACATACGGCTCAAATCGACTGCGAGCGCCAGCTGAATATCGCCCGAATTCTTGTCGGGCGTCACATCTTCGAGGCTCCTGATTTGCGAGCTCTGCCCTCTTTCCGGCCGAAACCGCCCGCGCACATCCTTGTTACCCAGCAACAGGGAGTAATAAGGCTTGTAAATATCATCTGACGTGAAGAGGCACATGTTGGCATAACCTTTGAGATTTCGCACTTCCGCGAAGGTACGAAGCGAGCTGTCGTTGGTCAGGCGCACGATATTGGCGTTTGAGCCCACGATGATTATGTAATAAGGTCGCTGGCCGGAGAACCGATGCACGCTATTGTCGTAGGCATAGTAAGGGCCATCGTAGGAGCCGTTCATACGCACCACAAGCATCGACTTCTTCTTCACCTCATCCTTAAACACCGAATTGATCATCTCCTGCACTTCGTTGAACACCTTTCGGGGATTTACACCGGCCATGTCTTTCACCGAATAGATCATATCGGTCACCAATATGCTCACCTGATTATTATCCGTCTTATTGAGAATATTGTCGAATATCTCACGAAAATCGGTATAGCCCTGTTCGCCAATGCTGTCCACCTTGACCTGACCGGGCAGACTGTTTTGCAAGGCAAGGATGGCCGAGCGAAACGAACCGTCGCCATTGGCGCTGTCGTAGGGCTTCATGCTCCCGCTACGCTCCACATAGATGCGAAAAGAAAGGTCGCTCTCACCAATGCCTACAAACCTGATCTCCTTAGCCGGACGACGATGCTCGAACAAGTCTGTGATATATTCTTTCAAAGCATCCGCATCCAACTCGCCCCCTTCAAACAAATCTTTGAAGTGCGCTTTATTGGCATCCAAATATTCCGTAATCTGCTTCCAGTCCTTGCCATCGATGGTCGCATCGTCATTGGCAAGCTCCACAAGCAACTTGTTAAATTCCTTTTTTGCCCCATTGCCACACCCCGCAGACACCAGTGACAATGCTAAAAGAGCCGTAAAAATATATGTCTTCATTTGTAACTTAATTGTCTGTTAGACTTTCTAACGACACATAATTGTTGCAAAAGTACAAAAAAAACATGATACGAATGCCTGTCACTTCTGAAAAAAGAATAAGAAAAGCCTATAAACGAAAAAAAGCCACAGTTGCTATTTCCAGCTACTGCGACTTCACTTTTCAAGTTGTCTGTGGGTGGTGATGGATTCGAACCACCGTAGGCGTAAGCCAGCAGATTTACAGTCTGCCCCATTTGGCCACTCTGGTAACCACCCCTGCTCTTGTTAAAGCGAGTGCAAAGGTATAATCTTTCATCGAAAAACAAGTAAAGATGTCTATATTTTTTGGTTCTTTAACAATGGTTTTTGGAGGAGAGAGGAAAGGGGAGAGAGGAGAGAGAACACTCCGGCAGTTGTATAGCATAAATATCCGCAAGACATTTCTCTTTCCTCTCTCCCCTTTCCTCTCTCCTCCTTTTTTCAGAGGCCAAAGCCTCTGAAAAAACACGACAAACACCCTCTGTAGATTCGCGTGTAGCAAAATTGAAAATCTTTTGTCCGAAATACGCG
>CAUTTP010000071.1:0-15931 GCA_963541305.1 uncultured Prevotella sp. | reverse complement strand
ACGTTCGGTGTACATGCGTACGACGTTCGGTGTACATGCGTACGACGTTCGGTGTGCGTGCGTACATCGTACGGTGTGCGTGCGTACGGCGTACGGTGTACGTCGCCATCGGCATGAGATCGGTGTGCCGTTTGGCATGTACGCCGCTTAGACAAGCCCCTTCACGGCAAAGGCGCTTACAGGTATGATGCATAAAGGAATTGCCAGTATACCATATTTGTGGGATACGGTTTACCTACACTAAGGTATAGATTACACATTATATTACTTGTACCTTCGCCGATATAAACGAATAACCCATCAATGCGCTACAGTGGTCGTAGGTTCAGATAGGTGGTTATGAACGGCTATAAATGTATGAATGTCAGAATCTTAAAGGATAAAACTGCAGGAGGAATCATGGGTATACTCACCGTTCTCGCCCTGTTTTTAGTTGTAGCAATGGGCATCGGTCTGTACATCAAATCGATGCCCATTCTTGCAGAACACTCACTGTGGGAGTTGCTTACAGCTGCCCAATGGAGACCCATGAAGAATCAGTTTGGCTTCTTTCCCTTTCTTATGGGCACGCTTAGCACCACCGCACTCGCCGTGGTCATCGCATTACCCATCTCCATGCTCACTGCCATCTTCCTAACCGAGTACAGTCGCAAGTTTGTGCGGCACTATATCTACCCGTTGCTCGATATCCTTGCCGGACTGCCCTCCGTGATTTATGGCGTATGGGGCACGCTCATCATCGTGCCTTGGGTCGCTGATGTGGTGGCACCCATGTTCGGCCGTGTGTCGAGTGGCTACACCGTACTCACGGGTGGCATTGTGCTGGGTGTAATGTGTATTCCGCTTTTGGTAAGCCTCTTCATAGAATTGTTTACTAATGTAGGCAATGAACTTCGTGATGCGTCATTATCACTGGGTGCTACCAAATGGCAAACCACAGTGAATGTGGTACTGCGCAAGACTGCACCCGGTATTTTTGCTGCCATAGTGCTGGCCATTAGCCGCACTTTGGGTGAAACGATCGCAGTGCTGATGGTGTGTGGCAATCTCATCATCACACCTTCCTCGCTTCTCGACGCCTGCTACCCCATTCCTGCACTCATTGCCAACAACTATGGTGAAATGCTGTCGCTGCCCCTCTATGAGAGTGCGCTGATGTTTGCCGCATTCATTCTCTTTATCGTGGTTTTAATATTCAACTTAGGGTCAAGACTTGTTTTAAGAAAGGTAAAAGGCAAGGTATAGTTATATCATGATATGTTTGAAAAGTCAGAAAATGAAGAAAAGTGTTGTCATAGAAAATATATTTTACGTACTGATGGCGGCAAGCGTCGCAATCATCCTGTTCTTCGTTATCAGTGTGATATGGAGCATTTTCAGTCGCGGCATACCCGTATTATCGTGGGAGATGGTCAGTTCGCTGCCCGGTGGTGGATTCTTTATAGGTAAGGGCGGCGGCTTTCTCAATGCTATCGTCGGTTCGCTCTATATCGTAGGTGGAGCGACAATTCTCGGGCTTGCCATCAGCATACCCGTAGTATTTTATCTCAACGTATACCTTAAACCCGATTCCAAGTTCGGTAGCATTACCCGCTTGGCATTCGACGTACTCTTCGGTATTCCCTCCATTGTCTACGGTGCATTTGCTTTCACCATCATGATTTTGTTGGGTATGCGCACCTCGCTCATGGGCGGAATCATGGTGGTTACGCTGCTCATCATACCGATCTTCATCCGCTCGATGGATGAAGTGGCCAAAAACATCCCGCAAGATATCTTGGAAAGCAGCTATAGTTTGGGCAGTACCCGACTCGAAACCATTGGTGTGGTGGTGCGACAGATCGCACCGGCCATAGCCACTGCCACTTTATTGAGCATCGGACGCGCCATTGGCGATGCTGCGGGCGTGATGTTTACAGCCGGATTCAGCGACAGCATACCCACAAGTTTCACCCAACCCACCGCCAGTCTGCCGCTGGCCGTGTTCTTTCAACTCAGTGCGCCGCAAGCCTCGGTGCAAGACCGTGCCTATGCTGCCGCAGTGGTATTGACGATTATTGTGTTGGTGCTCAGCCTTGGCGGGCGGTTTATCATGAGCCGTTTCTCAAAGAATAAAATCTGATTGGAGCTATTGAAGAAACGTAAAAGAGAAAATATGACGATACAGACAAGCATATTATTGGCTGCCCTCCTCCTCCCTTCCTCGCCCTTACTGGCCGAGGAAGCGAACGACACAATTATCGACAGAAACCTCTTTCTTAATCCCATCGTGGTGACAGGAACAGGCTATCAGGAGCATCTTAAGGAGACAACTGTGCCTGTCCGTGTGGTCACCAAAGCACAATTGGATCAGGAAAACGTTACCACCTTCAGCGAAGCTATCACCAAACTCATTCCACAGGCAACCGTATCGCCCAACGGCATGGGCAGCCAGATACGGCTGAACGGTATGGGTAACAAATACATTGTTATCCTCATCAACGGCCGTAAAATCACAGGCGACATCTCGGGTAACGTAGATCTCGAACGCATCAACATCGCCCGTGTGCGCCGCATCGAGGTGTTGGACGGCGCAGCTTCCATACTTTACGGCAGTGATGCTATCGCCGGCGTGATCAATATCATCACCGACCAACCCACAGACGAACTCATTGCCGTAGAAAACCATACACTCGTGTCCGGGTATGGCAAGCTCATGCAGGCAGCCAGAGTTGACTTTAACTATAAGGGATTCGGCAGTTACTCCTCCTATACCCACGACCGTACCGGCAGTTACAACCCCAACGGATTGGAATATGTAAGCGGTACATCGGGTGAAACGCGGCAAACCATCGCCCCACTCTATCCCGGCTATCATTCAGACGTGTTCAACCAAACCTTTATCTACACCGTCTCCAAATTGAAACTCCATACTACGCTCGATGTCACCCATAAGCTAACCGATCGCCCCAACACTGACGACAACATCGTGGGAGGTGTCGATTACGAGATGAGATACCGTGGAGAGCGATGGAATACGGGTGCCGCATGGCTGTTTGACAATCGAAATTCCGTCTTGGCCGAGTTCAATGCCGACTGGTTTCGCTACGGCCGGTTCTACGACGTGGCTGCAGACAGCTATGCTGTGGGCGACTTTATCGAGAGCAAGCGACAACAAAGCTACGACGCGGAGGTAAAGGGCGTGCTTGGTTTACTGCCCCGCTCCACTACCGTTATCGGCGCCGACTGGCGAAACGACTTCCTTGTTTCAAGTGCCGCAAACGTGGACGCGCATGTCTATACCATTGCCGCTTATCTGCAACATGAACAGGAAATAGCAGACCGTTTCAAGGTTTCGCTTGGTCTGCGTTATACCTATCATCAGACGTTCAAGAACAAGTTCACACCCAAACTCACGCTCATGTACAGCCCCGGGTACTTCGCTTTTCGCGCCACATACGCCAACGGATTCCGTGCGCCGGGGCTTGACGAGTTGTATTATCATTATTTCAACCTGTCGCGCGGCAACGCACAGATTACCTTTGGCAACAGGAATCTAAAGGCGGAAAACAGCCATTACGTCTCTCTCAATGCCGAGTACCGCAGCGACAAGCTCATCACCTCGGTCACAGGCTTTATGAATCTTGTCGACAATATGATCATTAGAAGTTCGGTTGAAGTCGACGACGCCCGTCGTGTCATGCTGCAACGCGAGTTCGAGCAGCTCGCCGACGAACTCGCTGCCAAGCTCCTGCGCTATGGAGCATACGCCAACAGTGACAAAGGACGCGTGACGGGGTTGCAGGTCAAGGTATCCTACATCCCCGTGAGCGGACTTGTCGTGAGGGGCAACTATGCGTGGACGTATGCCCGAACCCAAAGCGACGGCACATGGCTGCCTCTCGAACGGTCAGTGCGCAATGTCGTGACGCTTGGCGCCAACTACAGCAACACATGGGGAGTTTATCGCATGGGCATCGATCTCAATGCACGCCTACAGGGAAAGACCTACTACCCGGCGTATGAAAACGCACCGGGATATGGCATCTGGAGCATCAACACAACCCATCACTTCACCTTGCGCCAAGTGGAATGGAGCCCTACCGTGGGAATAGAAAATATTTTCGATAACGTGGATAAGCGTATCGGCTCATTCACAAGACGTTATGCTCTTTACTCTCCGGGGCGTACAATTACCGTCGGATTGAAGATTCGATGGAGGAAATAATGCGATCTTGCACCTCCGGAATCTCTCCCAATCCCTCCATTCTGACCTCCACTTCATAACCTAAACTGCCCAATCGCTCAGTCCATTTGTCACGAATATCCTTCGTGGCATGATGCCCGGCAATGTAGAGCAGAGGCACGAGCACTACCCGATTGGGGGCGGTGACGGGGCGATTTCGCAATAATTCAATCGTCTCCTCCAATCCGGGGTGAGAATGCAAGGTTACAACGTGCACATGAGAAAAGCCCAACGCACGGCATTCTTCATCCATCCAGCGGTACTTTTCGTTCGCCTCACCGTCTGTACCATGGCCTATCAGGAACATCTCGGCATCCTCCCTGCCCACCCTTTCAGCCAGCAGTTCCGCCAGCCAACGACAGTCGACATGGTCGCGGATAAATGGCTTGCCTGACAGGCTGACCATCACCTGCGTGCTCCTCACGATGATATTCTCATAGCCTTCGGCCTGCAAACCGGTCAAAGCGTCTCGATAACGCGGCAGGATAACGCCCCACTTTCTCAGCGCAGCCAGCACCTTCGGTGAGGTATAGCCCTTGCGTAACTCCACATCGGGGAAGGTCTCCGCCACCCTGCGGTTCAATACACCGATCGATTTCTCGTAGGCTTCGGCGTTCGTCGTGCCATGATGCACGAGCAGTATTGCATTTTTCTTGTTTTCATTCATTTTCGTAGCAATCAATATTTCCACCTCCTGCGTGTCAGAATGATGTGCACTATTACGGGCGCACCAAACAGCGCCATCACCGAGTTGACGGGCAGCACACCGTCCATACCCGGCAGCCGTGCCAAGAGGTTGCACGCCAGCGCAATACAGCTGCCCATCATGAGTGAAGCAGGCAATAGTATGCGGTTGTCGGAAGTGAGAAAAAGTATTCGACAGACATGCGGAACGACAAAGCCGATGAAGAGTATCGGACCGCAATAAGCAGTCACCACAGCTACAATAATGCCGCTGGTGATGATGACCTGCGAGCGCGAACGGTTGATGTTCAACCCCAAATTGCTGGCATAGTCGTCGCCCAAGAGCATCATATTCATCGTCTTTGCCATGAGCAGAGGCAGAGGCAGCAGGAGCAACATGAGGATAATGAAAAACCAAAGCTCATCACCCGAGATTCTCGAAAACGAGCCAAGTCCCCACACCACAAAGGCTTTCACCTCTTCTTCGGGCGAAAAAAACTTGAGTATGCCGATGATCGAGTTGGTCACATAGCCGATCATCACGCCGATAATCAGCACATAGACATGGCTGCTTACTATCTGCGACACGGCGATGATCAACAGCATCACTGCCCATGCACCGACAATCGCGGCAAGGACAATCGCCGCCTCGCCCACATAGCCAAGTTCCAGCAAAACGTGTTCGCCTACCGTTCCCGAGAGCAATACGAGCAGAGCAACACCCAAGCTCGCCCCGCTCGAAATGCCCAGCACCGACGGTCCTGCCAGCGGATTACGAAAGACGGTCTGCATCTGCAGCCCTGCCACCGAGAGGCCGCCGCCGGCCAGCAGCGCCACTACGGTTTGCGGCACACGTGATTTCCACACGATGTTGTTCACTATCTCTCCCCTATCGCCCCCCGTCAGCACGCACAGCATGTCGCTCAGCGAAATGTTCACCGAACCAATCAGCACATTCAGAATCACCATCGCGATGATCCCCACGGCAAGCAGTGTAAAAACAATTCTATTTCTCATCTCATTCGTTCTCCCTTTATGGGAAATTGACAACATCGGAAGGTCGTTATCGTCATCCGTTTGCAATGTGATACCCACGTACGACGTTCGGTGTACATGCATACGACGTTCGATGTACGTGCGTACGACGTTCGGTGTACGTGCATACGGTGTTCGGCGTACGTGCTCATCGGAGCCGTTTTGCATCACGATATTATCCTACTTTAGCAGTCTGTAATACTTTGGGTGATAACCTTTTATAACCTCCGGATGCAGTATAGCTATAAAGTCTTTAAGCAGCACATCCGGTTCCACAGGTGCATCTTCATAATAGGGCGTTTCCAGTCGATTACAATAAATCACATGCCGTTGCTTCCACGCCTTGAAGTCTTTGTTGCGGGGCTCTGCGGCAGCCAGCGTCTCGTAGGTAAATGCCGCACCCTTATAGTTGTTGGCGATACGCCAATAGTCGGCATGAGCAGCCTTGACATATATCTCCTCAAACTCCATCGGCACACCATCCACATGTCCATCGCTTTCCAGCACATATTGCCCGCCGGCATCGCGGATAATCTGCGCCAGATGATTTCTGCCACCCACAGCAAACCAACTACCCGATTTCATCTCGCCGCTCATCACCGTGGGTTTCGTTTTCACCTGCTTGGCCAGTTGAGCTGCCGCCAGATAGCGTTGCTCGATGCCACGGAAGATGGAGTCGGCCTCGTATTCCTTGCCGACAAACATCGCCACATACTTAATCCATTCTGCCTGTCCGAGAGGTGATTCTTCCATTGAGCCGAAGTGGGGAATAAGCGTAATACCAGCGTGTTGTATGTCTGTGTAACCACCATTTTTAAAGGGAGAGATGAAGATGACATCGGGGCGGGCAGCAAATATCTTCTCCAGTTCGAAGTTGCCCTCCTTCCCTATTCCGACAATCTTGCCGTTGTCGAGCAGCCGATGCACTTTCTTATTGAACATACTGCGTGTGGAGGATATGCCCGAGAGCTTGTTTAATGCGTCCAGACAGATGAAATTGCTAAGTTGGAGGGTGTTCGTCGTGACGCAACGGTCTACTGGCACATGAATCACCTCATATCCGCGGGGAAGGCTGGAAGGGATTATGCCTTTAGGCACTAAGGCGAAACGGCACAGGGCGGGAACATCCTCACGACGGCGTTTCTTACTGCTCTTTTGCGGTTTCACATCGACCAGTCGCACGCCATCGGGTAGACATTTCACCGTGAAGCCGGTGGCATAATGCAGAGAGACGGGCTCTCCCGCGCTGTTTCGTACATTCTGCCTCGTCAACTGACGCTTTCCACATGCAGCAGACAACAGAAAAATCACTGTAAATAAGCCGATTATACTCGTTTTCTTCATCATCTTGTCGATATTGGATGCAAAAGTACGCACATTTATATATATGCACAATAACTTCTTTGTGGTATTTCTCCCATTATGGGTATAAATGCAACCGGGTTGCAAAGTTATGTCCGAGATGCAGAATGCAACCGAGTTGCAAAACGAAGTACGTAACTTTGCAAGCGTAAAAAGAAAAAAATATGTCACTAATAAACATCAAAAGATATGTGTAAACATCATGAGCACAACTGCTCAAACCATCAGAATCATCAATGCAAAAACAACCATGACAACGGGCACGAGTGCTGCTCGCACAATCATCATCACCATGAGCATGAACACCACCATCACCAACACGAACATGAAAAGGGCATAAAGCCTGCGTTGGTCAGCATCGGAGTGACAGTGATATTGCTGGTTGCAGCTATCCTGATTGAGCACAAGCTCAACCTCACCACATGGCAACTGTTGTTGGTTTACCTCGTACCTTATCTCTATATCGGTTGGGGCACCTTGAAAGAAGCGGCAGAAGGTGTGATGAGCGGCGATATGTTTAATGAGCATTTTCTCATGTCCATTGCCACCATCGGTGCTTTGGTCATCGGCTTTTTGCCGGGGGCGGAGACAGAGTTTCCCGAGGCGGTGTTTGTTATGCTGTTCTTCCAAGTGGGCGAACTGTTTGAAGGTTATGCCGAGGGCAAGAGCCGCGACAGTATTTCTCACTTGATGGACATTCGGCCTGACGTGGCAAATCTGGAACGTAACGGAGCAGTGGAGAGCGTTAGCCCCGAGAAAGTGAGCGTGGGCGAGACCATCGTGATCAAGCCGGGCGAGAAAGTGGCGCTCGACGGAATAGTGATTGAAGGCTCATCATCGCTCAACACGACGGCACTCACGGGCGAGAGTGTGCCACGCGACATCACTGTCGACGACGAGGTGATATCGGGCTGCATCAACCTCACGGGCGTAATCAAGGTGCGTACCATCAAGAGTTTTGGCGAAAGCACAGTATCGAAGATTATCCAATTGGTCGAGAGTGCAGACCAAAACAAGTCGAAGAGCGAGACGTTCATCACCAAGTTTGCCCGTATCTATACTCCGGTCGTGGTGTTTCTTGCCATTGCCTTAGCAGTGATTCCGCCATTGCTTGTCACCGGTACCTACATGGAGAGCTTCCCCACATGGATGTATCGCGCGCTGATGTTCCTCATCGTGTCGTGCCCATGTGCATTGGTCATCTCCGTTCCTCTTACCTTCTTTGGCGGTATCGGTGGTGCCTCGCGCAACGGCATCCTCGTGAAAGGCAGCAATTATATGGAAACTTTAGCTAAGGTAAGTACCGTCGTATTCGACAAGACCGGCACGCTGACCTATGGACAGTTTGCCGTAACAGCCGTGCATCCCGACATTGAGGATGAGCATGAGCTGCTGCATCTTGCTGCCCATGTGGAGCATTTTACCACCCACCCCATCGGTGCTGCCTTGCGCGATGCCTTTCCCCAAGAGGCAATAGATGGCTGCTCGACCACCGATGTGACCGAAATTGCGGGCGAAGGAATTACGGCTAAAGTCAATGGTAAGGTGGTGAGCGTGGGTAATACGAAACTCATGGAACGCGTGGGAGCGCAATGGCACAGTTGTAATCACGACATCGGAACTATCATTCACGTGGCTATCAACGGACAATATGCCGGACATATCGTCATCAATGACAAGGTGAAGGACAGCAGTGCTGACGCCATTGCCGAACTGAAGAGGCTGGGAGTGGAAAAGACCGTGATGCTCACGGGCGACCGCAAGGAAGTGGCTGAAGAGGTGGCAAGATTGTTGGGCTTGGACGAATATCATGCCGAACTCCTACCGGCAGATAAGGTAGAGTATGTGGAACAGTTGCTCGGCAAGAAAGCTGAGAATAAGTTCCTTGCCTTTGTGGGTGACGGAATCAATGACGCTCCTGTGCTCAAGCGTGCCGATGTGGGCATTGCTATGGGTGGACTCGGATCAGATGCCGCCATCGAAGCGGCCGACATCGTGCTCATGGACGACCAGCCGCATAAGATTGCAACGGCAATTGGCATTGCCCGCCGGACTATCCGCATCGCTCACCAGAATGTGTGGTTTGCCATCGGAGTAAAAATTGCTATCTTGATTCTGGCTACAGTTGGATTGAGCAATATGGGTATGGCCGTGTTTGCCGACGTCGGTGTGACTGTTATTGCCGTGCTCAACGCCATGCGAGCGCTGCAGAAGACGTAGCAGACAAACTATAAGATGACAAATTAGGGTGTATCAGAATAAAAGAATAAGAGTATAAAGGAATAAAAACCTTCACTTTATGCACAAATAGAACCATATAAACGGATGTTTAGCCGGCATTTGGCTTTATACTGAGTGAAACGATTATTCTTTTATTCTCTTATTCCATTTTGATACACCCTCATTGTTATGTTTAATATTTGGGAGAGGGACCGTACTGATTCTCATTAGGCTGAGAATCAAGGCAGCACCAATAGAGAAAAAGGAGTCCGATAACAGGAATAAAACCTAAGAGAACAAACCAGCCACTCTTGTCAATATCGTGCAGACGGCGAGCAGCAACTCCTAAATATGGAATAATCAGACCTAATGTGGCCAGATAGTAAAACGGGCCGTATGGTGTGGCACCGAAAGTAAGATCAAGCACATTGTCCAAGACGATTGCAACGATATACACGAGGAAAGCACACAGTACAAACCACCAAAACTCCGAACGACGAGCACGCCCCTCAAAGTTTACATACTTACTAAAAACTTGCTTCACAGCCTCATCAATTTTAAGAGCTGGCTTTGGATTTTGAGAAGAATTTGTCTCCATAAACGATAAATATTGATCGGGCATAGCCTCGTCTGCCCGGTTGTTAAATGATTATTAAAATATAGAGGCATATATTTTCTAAGTTATTCAAATACTGTTGTTCCTTCTCTGATTTATCTTTCTGGTGGTAAAGATATGTTTTATTTTACAAAAAAGCGGCAATTTTTCTTGCATTTTAAATAATTTAACTTCAAAAACTCATGCGTTAAAATTACAAAAAATAGAGATTCTTACGCTGATTCTTCATAAATTTGAATCATATAACGAAAATTGACAATGTCTATGAAACGTTCAACTCTGCTCACCATCATCGCCATCTGCCTGCTCGCCATCTACTTCATGGTGGACGTCGGCTATGTCGTTATCTTCGTTCCACTGGTCTATGGGTTATGGCTCTTGAAAGAGAAACTCAAGGGCAAGGCGGTAGAGGACGTTTCTGCTCCAACATACGATAGTATCGAAGATGTTACGACCACATTGGGTGAGCCCGACGCCGTTATCATCATAGATGCTACGCGAGGAAACGAGATAAAGGGCGTGATCTTGGCCTATCAGGTCAGACGATTGCTCATTGTGGTAGGAGAAGAGGTGCAGATGGATGATATTATGGACGTAAACATAAGCAATTCTGCCACGCCATATACCATAGGAGAATATCAGGTGGTGTTGACTACACGGCAGAGGGAACGTCAGTATATCCGCGTGAATGTAGGCTACGATGCGGAATTTGCTGCTCATGTAGGTGCCGAGGTCATGGCGGCCATCGCTCTAAGTCGCGCCGGGGCGTAATCGTTTGCGTAAGTATTTGCGGATAAACGACAGTTCATGTCATTAAAATCACATATCTTTGCGGGTGACAGGCAGTGGTTGTCAACGGGGCAATCGGTCGTGCCACGGCTATTGACGGCCATCGAACAACAAACTAACTGAAAACGATTTCTATTACAAACAGTAAACAAGATGAAGCGAAGATTCTGCTTGATAATGGCATTGTCGGCACTTATGGAGGTGCCGGTGTACGCCCAGACTTTCCAGACCATCAGCATCGGTGGAGCGGAAGTCAACAAGTTTGCCCAAGAGATTACTTTTACAGACGGCGTTCCTACCCTGCATTATAGCGACGGAACGTCACAGACCGTGACCGATGCCTCCAATCTCACCATTGGCTTGGGATACACGGTGGAACTGACCGGTAGTGCTACAGCTGACAACAGCGCTGCGTTGACCGCCTTTGGCGGTAAGGTGGTGGATGTGGAAGTGAGCTATGAGCTGCCCGCAGCAACATGGATACCTATCACCCTCCCCTTCGACATGAGCGAAACACAGCTCTCTGAAGCTTTCGGCGAGGGCACTAAGGTGGCTGTGCTGGAGAGTGCTACAGCAACAAATATCAATTATTCCACCATTGCAAGTATCTCGGCAGGACTGCCTTATATCATCAGCACAGGTATGGATGTGAGTGGATTCAGCGTGAAAGACGTAACGCTGAAGAATCTTGCCACGGCCGGTACGATCGATGCCAGCCAGTTCAAGATGGTGGGTACGATTCCTATCACAGAGGTATCGGGCAGCAATATGCTCTATACCACCTCTGCCGGCGCGTTGACTTCTATAGGTACATCCGCCACAATCAATGCGCTGAGCGCATATATAGAACAAGGTATATCGACCGCCACAGCCGTGACTTTCAGCATTGATGGTGTGACAACGGAGATCGGTAACGTCGGGGCTAATGGCAACGTCTCTAACTCCAGCCATGACGCTTATAATCTCAGCGGACAAAAGGTGGATAATGGTTATAAAGGCATCGTGATCAAGAACGGCAAGAAAATCATACGGAAATAAACGAACTACCATTATGAAGCAATACACCTTATTATATAGCATACTCTCGCTACTGCTTTCACTTGTCGGAGGACAGGTCATGGCACAGACGGAGACTTTGAGCGAATCAGCCAAGACGTTGACGGGTAGTGACAACTGTACTATCACACTCACAGGATCGGCGAGTTATAGCAGTAATCGCATTAAGATGAGCAAAGGCACATCGGCCGGTTTCACGATTACGGGAAAGGATAAGAAAATTACGAGAGTGGTAATGGAATGGCGCAATGGCACGGCTCCCGACAACGCTAACTTCTCGGCAAGTATCGGCGCTTATGCCGGCAGCGTATGGACAAGCGAGGGAGTGGATGCCGTGACATTCACCAATGATGGTACGGCGGAGGTAAGCGTGACGGCGCTCACCATCACCTACTCGTCGTCATCAACCGGTGGCGGCAGTGACCCGACGTCCCCTTCAAGCTCTGTGACCATCATTCGCCCCATCGAAAACCTTACGCAGGCAGATGCTGTGTCAGGCAATGTGGCGCTCAACTCGGCGGTAGCGCAGATGATGATTGCCACAAGCGGTAGTACCTATTATTATAATAGCGCTGACATCCGGAACATATCAGTGGATGAGACCAGCGGGAAGGTGATGGTGACGACAACAAACGGCACAGACTCTTTCCATGCTTCGGCAAGAAATATCACCTTCACCAAACCTGTCAATATATCTAATATTGAAGGAAAGGTGACCATCAACGAGGCAAAGGGTTGGCAGGAAAGTGCCTATATCACGTGGAAACCTTTTATGAGCGACGGACTATCGGCCACGACTTATCATGTGTATGTGAAGGGCGGCGACTATGCTGATTACACCAAACTGGATTATCAGCTCGTGCGCGACTATGATACCTACTTGCGTGCTGATGCTTTGGGGCTGAAAGCGGGTAACTATACCCTGAAAGTGGTACCCGTATTCAGCGGTCAGGAGGCGGAGACGGCTGCCAATGAGGTGAGTAACCTTATTGTGACCAACTATCTACGGGCGGGATTTGCCTTCATGAACCGCATGGAAGGTGTGGGTGCCTACAACGGCGACGGGTCGCTCAAGACCAATGCCCGCGTGATATATGTTACAGCAGAGACGGCAAAAACCGTGACCTGCGACGTGGTGACGAGCAAGAAAGGTACCAGTACGACGTTTACGGGAATACAGGCCATCCTCGGCGCATTTGAGAAAGGCTATGAGACACGCCCCCTCGCCGTACGCATTATCGGTCTTGTGGGTGCCTCGGATATTGACGCTATGTCAAGCAATGAAGGTCTACAGATAAAGGGAAAGAACAGTTCTACCGATATGAATATTACCATCGAGGGCGTGGGACAAGACGCTACGATTAAGGGTTTCGGTTTTCTGCTACGTAATGCGTGCAGCATTGAAATGCGCAACTTCGGCAACATGCTTTGCCTCGATGATGGTGTGAGCATCGACACCAACAACAAGCACATCTGGATCCACAACCTCGACCTGTTTTATGGCAGCACGGGTGGTGATTCTGATCAAGCTAAAGGCGACGGCATGGTGGATATCAAGGGCAACTCACAGTATGTCACAGTGAGCAGCAATCACTTCTGGGATAGCGGTAAGTCATCGCTATGCGGCATGAAAAGTGAGTCGGGGCCTAACTGGATTAGCTATGATCACAATTGGTTTGACCATTCCGACTCGCGCCATCCACGCATCCGCACAATGAGTGTACACATTTGGAACAATTATTTTGACGGCAATTCCAAATACGGTGTGGGTGTGACGACGGGTAGCAACGCCTTTGTCGAGGCCAACTATTTCCGCAATTGCAAGTTCCCCATGCTTACGTCCTTGCAAGGAAATGATGTATATGCAGGCACCGGCAACTATAAACCCAATGATTATGGCACATTTAGCGGCGAAGCGGGCGGCAGTATCAAGAGCTATGGCAACACGATTGTTGACACCAATAATACCACAAGCTATTGGGCTTACAATGCGGCCAACCTGCTGACAAAGGGCAGGATGGTAACCGCCGGCAGCTTGGGCATAGACACAACCGTACACTTTGACGCCTTCGAAGCATCGAGCCGTGACGAGCAGGTGCCGTCGACCGTGACATCATTCAATGGAAGCTACGCTTATAGCAACTTCGATACGGATACCTCGCTCATGTATACCTACACTGCAGATGCTGTCATCAATGTGCCGAGCATCGTGATGGGAGAATATGGGGCAGGCCGTATGGGGCATGGAGACTTCACTTGGAACTTCGACAATAGCACTGAGGACACCAACGCAGAAGTGATTCCCGCACTCAAGAATGCTTTGCAAAATTATCAATCGTCACTGAAAGGCATTTGTGCTGAATAGAGATCCCGAGTTGGCTCCAATAGGCAATGAGGATGTGTCAGAATCCTATAGGTCGAAATTCTACACAAAATGACAACGGCAAGAGGAAAAACATCACAAATGTTACCCCTTGAGTTGGAAAATACGATAGGCATAAAGTTTGTTGTGACACGGATAAATATTATTTACCCCATAAAACAAATAGGAGAACCATATTATGGCACAGTTTGGAAAAGGCAAAGTATTCAATGCAAATGAGGTGATAGATTACACGGAAGGCGGAGTGGTAAGTAAGGAGATCATGCATAGCAACGCCGGCTCCGTCACTCTCTTTTCATTCGATGCCGGGCAAGGGCTCAGCGAGCATACTGCCCCATTCGACGCCCTCATCCAAGTGATCGACGGAGAGATGGAGCTGACCGTGAACGGAGTGCTGCACGTCATCAAGGACGGTGAGGCTTTCGTCATCCCTTCCGGTGCGGCACATTCTGTCAATGCGGCGCAACGTTTCAAGATGATGATCAGCATGATCAGAGGATAAGCAACCGAAATGAACAATAGTTACTTTCGCATTTTGTTCAAGATAAAATGCGGATGGTCGGCATCACCATATCGCTCGTTGTAGGCATATCCTTCCAGCTCGAAGTCGAGTAGCTGGGAGGGGGCTGCCAGCCGATTCTTGATGATATGGCGTGTCATTGCGCCACGGCAACTCTTGGCATACACGCTGACCGCTTTCAACACGTCGCCTCTGTCTTCATAAAACAAGGGTTGCACCACTCGCACTTCCCTGCGCACCCGTTTCCAGTCGAACAGGTGTTCCATTTCCTCCGTGGCAAGATGCACAAGGATTCCGTCGTCGGCCTTCACCGCATCGATCAGGAAATCCGTGAGGCGCGGCTTCCAATAGTCGAACATCGTTATGCCATCGGTCGCTTCCAACCGTATTTTTCCTTCCAAACGATAAGGATGGATATAATCCAACGGACGCAGAAGGCCATAGAGAAAAGACGTGATGAAGAGATGCTTTTGGGCGAAAAGGAAGTCGGCGTCATTGAAACTCGCCGCTCGCAAATGCTTGTAGGCTTGACCAAAATAGCCCAATACGGCGGGCAACTTCTCTGACCCGTCGAAGAACCGGTGGTACCTGAGATGATTGTCGCGGGCTATCTGCTCACTACAATGCAACGCTTGCTGCAAGTCTTCGACCTGCCACCGGCTCAACTCCATGGCAAAACGACGTGCATCCTCATCGAAGCGCGGGGTGGTCAACAGGGGTACAGCGGTTTCTGCGCTGCTATTCATAGTCTTGGCACAGGCAAGGATTATCTGCATACAAATGGGGTTGATGGTTGAATAATGCTGCAAACTTACACAAAATAATCGGTCTACCGGTCGCCCTTTCAATTTTTTTTATCATTTCCCTTGCGCATTTCGTAAAGTTTAATTACCTTTGCACCGAATTGTAACGAAAGATGCAGAACGAGAGTATTATAATAAGGAGTAGCGAGGCTCGGAAAGTGAACAAACTTTCCGAAACTTTTAACATGAATTATTTGGCTGTTCCAAATAATTTTGTTACTCTCTCTCTCTCTCTCTC
>CAUTTP010000070.1:0-16395 GCA_963541305.1 uncultured Prevotella sp. | reverse complement strand
ACTTTTTTCCTCCCATACATCATTTTTTCCCCCTTTTTGCTTTTTTCCTCTTAACTTTTTATTATCTTTGCAAAGATGCAGAAATAGGGTACGTCTATAATAAGGAACAGTGAGACTCTGAGGGTTGGCAAACTTTCCGAGATCTTTAACACCATTTTGTTCGTCGGAGATACCATTCTGCCAAATGTGACATGCTCAATCGATTGCGCAATTCAATTTGTACTTTCTGTAATCTTTTGCACACAGCATGTTTATAATCTGCTTACCTTTGCATCAGAAATCAAAAAACAGTGATTTGTTAGGTAGTTATTATTTGATGATTGGTTTGATTAGATTTTTCTTAGGATTCAAAACGAGATTGTTTTAGGTTATGAAGAATGGCAGGTATCTAAAGAAGATGACCTGCCATTCTTTGATTTTAGGATATGTTAAAACTCACTAAAAGGCATGACAGGGTATATCTATCATCTGTTTTTTTATTAACTTTGCAACCTAAATACAAGGTTTAGCGTGAAAATAATAGGAGTGGTGAATGCCCTTGAACGATTCGCGCCTCTGCCTCTACAGGAAGACTATGATAATGCCGGCCTGCAGATTGGATTGACAGAAGCGGAAGTCTCAGGGGCTTTATTGTGCCTGGACGTGACCGAAAAGATCGTGGATGAAGCTATCCAACTGCACTGTAACCTCATCGTGTCGCATCATCCGCTCATCTTCCATAAGCTGCACCGAATCGCGGGCGAAGACTATGTGCAACGCACAGTGATGAAGGCGATTGAGCATCGCGTGGCTATTGTGTCGATGCATACCAATATCGACAACGCACGAGACGGTGTAAACTTCAAGATTGCGGAGAAGATGGGGTTGCATGACGTACGTTTCTTGGTGCAGAAAGCCAGTGTGACAGCAAAGCTGCTCACCCCTGACGCTACCCCCATTGAAGTGGAAGGTGGTGAGGGTGTGATAGGGAAGTTAGCCGAACCGATGGCTGCCGATGACTTCATCCTGATGCTCAAAAAGCAGTTCGGCGTGGAGTGCGTAATGGCTAACCAACTACTCCGACGCGACATCCGGACTGTGGCACTTTGTGGCGGAGCCGGATCGTTCCTGCTCGACAATGCCATAGCAGCGCAGGCTGACGCATTCGTCACAGGCGAGATGCACTACCATGAATACTTCGGGCATGATCAGGAGATACAGATTGCCGTAATCGGGCATTACCAGAGCGAGCAATATACAAGCGAAATCTTTCTTGATATCATCGAGAAGCAATGTCCTGATGTTAAATGCCACATCACAGCGCAGAATACCAACCCCGTCATTTATTTATAACAAAATATACATTATCATTTATGGCAAAGAAAGATCCTACAGATTTAACAGTTGAAGAGAGGCTCAATACGCTCTATCAACTACAGACCACGCTGTCGGCCATCGACGAGAAACGCGCGCTCCGCGGCGAACTGCCATTGGAAGTGGGTGACCTTGAGGATGAGATAGAAGGTCTAAACACCCGTCTTAACAAGATTGAGACCGAGATTGAGGACTTCCAAAGTGCTATTGCGCAGAAAAGAAACGAGATTGACACCGCACAGCAGAGTGTGGAGCGATACAAGGCTCAACTCGACGAGGTGAGAAACAATCGCGAATATGATACTCTGACTAAGGAGATCGAGTTCCAGTCTTTAGAGATCGAACTCTGCAATAAGAAGATTAGAGAAGCCAACCAGAAAGTGGCTGAGCGCAAAGAAGACCTTGAGAGAACGCAGGCTAACATCAGCGACCGCCAGCAGGATCTTGACATGAAGCGCAGCGAGTTGGAGGAGATTATGCAGGAGACACGTGAGGAAGAAGAGATGCTAAAGGCTAAGGTTAAGGAACTTGAGACCAAGATAGAGCCCCGTCTACTCACCAGTTTCAAGCGCATTCGTAAGGGTGCGCGCAACGGTCTGGGCATCGTGTATGTGCAGCGTGATGCTTGCGGCGGTTGCTTCAACAATATTCCGCCACAGCGTCAGCTTGATATCAAGATGCATAAGAAGATTATCGTGTGTGAGTATTGTGGCCGTATCCTCATTGATCCGGAGCTTGCAGGCGTGAAAACAGAAGTGCCTGTTGATGAGAAACCCAAGCGCAAGCGCACTATCCGTCGTAAGAAGGCTGATGAAGATATTGCTGAAGAAGCGTAAAAAAGTCGCGAAGAAAATACACTATACAAACGGGCTACATCATGAGGTCATGATGTAGCCCGTTTTTCTATGTTAGATTAAGTCTTAACTTATTCTGTTTAAAAGCAACAAGTTATGCGTTTACAATCCTCTCGCTTTCCATATCGTTTCCTTCGCAGCATTGATCTCCTGCAGCCTTTTCTCTGCTGCCTTGCGCACTTCATCACCTAAAGTTGCCACTTTGTCGGGGTGATTCTGCAACGCGAGCTTACGATAGGCAGCCTTCACCTCACTGTCGGAGGCATCGGCCGATACGCCCAGCACCTTGTAAGCAGCATCGAGGCTGGTACCGGCATCCTTCAGGTTGAGCATCGAATCTACATCGGATAGACTTAATCCCATACCCACAGCACATTCTTTCAGTGCCGTTACCTCGGCATCTACCACCACTCCATCGGCCTGTGTAACCATCACGAGGAAGTTGAGCAACTGCAAGCGCTGCTCGTAGGGCATGATCTGGCGTAACTGCTGGCAACTGCTCATCACGGCACTTCGATATTCTGCGGTACCCAAATTATTCTGCTGCTCAAAGAGTTTGCGCAGAATCTCTTCACCTTCGGCCACTGCCTGCTCTCCGAAGTTGGTACGAAGCCACCGACGCACCATGTTCATCTCAGAGTGCATCACCTTACCATCGGCTCTGATAATATAAGATGTAAGCACCAAAAGCGAGAAGCGGAAGGTATTGCGCTGCCCCTCGTATGTGCTTTGACGATACCGACTGCCCTGCTGTTGGCTTGAAAACACATCACCAATCGATGCCGTGACGCCCTCGCTACCTGAGTCGAAGAGTGACCCCAAGGCAAATCCAGCCAGTGCACCCAATGGTCCGCCATACATCAAGCCTAAGAATCCTCCAATCCATTTACCTATTTTTGCCATAATGTTTTGTTTCGTAATTCAAGCGCAAATATAATATTTTTTGCAGAGAATGAGATAAAAAGGCATTCCGATTTACCATATTTTAGGTTATCGGGATGTATAGAAAATAAGCGTATAAGGAAATGTCACTCCATACCTATTATGCAAAACATAAGGCAACAGCAGCTGAACCGTTCTTTTTGCTATACAACTATCTGGGTTGGCAGATGACACGCCGCCAACCTCTAAAGCCTAAACGCCTTAGTCCTCAATAATAATCAACTTACGCCGAACGCCCGTTTCCATGCCTTATAGTTCTCATCCTCCAGCGGATGCACATGGCCGTCGGCACGGATCACCTTATTGATAAAACCCTTAATGCTATCCAGAATGGCGGCGCGCTCATCGGCAGAGAATCCGTCGAGCAGCGAGCGGGTCTCGCCCACCACCTCAGTCAGGGTGTATTTCCTGTTGAGCGACTGCAGAATCTCGGCACGCAGGTCATCATCGATAGTACCAATCTGTTCGATGCCCGAGATGAAATCCTTGATATACCGTTCCTCCTTACGTGAATAGATGCCGTCGACATTGGCAAAAAACAAGCCCGTCTTAGCCATCAGTTTCACTACATCTGCTATCTTATTCATCTTGCGCCTCCTCTCCTTTGTTTACAGCTTTTGTGGCCAAACCTATCACATTGATCACTCCCGTGGCGAGCTCGCCATACTTGCTGTCCGCCGTCACCTGACCGATGATATCGGTGAGGCCGTTATCTGCCACTTTCTCTTTCAGCATGCCCAGCACCTGCTGTGCCGCTCCGCTTTTCAAAATCTCTTCAAGGAAGTTTGCCATAGTCATCTGATTAAATGAAACAATAGTTTCTGCAAATATAATAAAAAATTCATGTTATCATTATGCATTTGAGATAAATTCGCTAAATTTGCAGCAAGAAACCATTACTTTGCAAAAACAATGAATATAGCTATTGCATTCATCGCATTCATCGTTGTAGCCCTCATCGTGTGGGGCATCAGCGAGTTGAACTACAAAAACTTCAATTACAAGGAAGACGAGCCACATCACGACGACCCCACCATGCACCACGACGGCAAGTACAAGGAGATGGGCATCCGCGACATCATGCGCGACAACAGCACCAAGGGCTTCAAGGCTGTGGACTAATCCACTGAATATTCCTATTTCAACCATATCTATCCTTATTCTGCACTTGCAGGATAAGGATTTTTCGTAACTGCAAAGTTTATGGGAGTAGGCTTCCACTCCCCCATTATTCGCCTGCATTGGTTTGGATAACTGTTCCTGCATCAGACTTCATCCTGCCATAACCTACCAAAGCAATGAGGCCTACGGCACCGATCAGCACGAACGACAGCTGATAGTGTGCCAACGAATAGGGAGTTGCCGACATTGCCGAGGCACACCTCAACGCTAAGGCACCCAAGCCCACGCCTAAGCCCGAGGCCAGTTGCAGGGCAGTGCTATAGAGCGTATTGGCGGAAGACATCTTTTGTTGAGGCACGTCCACATAGGCCACAGTGTGCAAGGTGCTCAACTGTACGGAACGAAAACAGCCCATCAGAAATAAGCACACAATGATGGCAAAGACAGAAGAGGATACGTTGAATAGTGCGCACGCAGCAGTGGACACAGAAAGCAGCAGGGCATTGATGAGCAGAATATGCTTGATACGCCAATGGTGCATCATCCATACGGTGAAAGGCTTTGTTATCAGGTTGCCCAACATCAGCGAGAGTAGCAGTAGCCCGGAGTGGAAAGCATTGAAATGCAGTCCTTCCTGAAAGAGCAGCGGCAACAGAAACGGAGCTGCCCCGATAACCATCATCGACAGTGTGCCGTAGGTGATGGTCACAGAATAGGTAGGTACACCCATCACGGAATAATCTATCAGCGGGGATTTGATATGAAAGGAACGACGGATACCAAACGCAAACAACAGAAGACAGAGAAACAGCAGGGCAAGCGGACAGACAACATCGGAAGCATCACCGCCAAGCAACTCCAAACTGTACATCGCTCCCGAGAGCGATAAGGCATTGAGCAAAAAGTCGGGTACGTCCAGCTTTCCCCGCAACTTATCAGCCGGCTGCTTGGGAATGTACCTCATTGCCAAAATAAAGACAAGGAGCCCGATCGGAATATTGAGGAAGAAAATCCAGTGCCAAGAGAGATATGTGGCAAGAAATCCGCCTACGGGTGGGCCGACGACAGGTGCAATGAGCCCCGGCGTGGTAATCCATGCGATAGCGTTCACCAAGTCGTGCTTATCGCAGTTCTTCAACACGGCAAGCCGCCCCACGGGTACCATCATCGCTCCTGCAACACCTTGCAGAAAACGCACGATGGCAAACTGCGGCAAACTGTGGCAAAGCGAACATAAGACGGACGCCCCAATGAAACCCAAGACAGCATAAGCGAACACGGGGCGCGTGCCACACCTGTCTGCTACCCAACCGCTCACGGGGATAAACACCGCCAGCGAAATCATATAAGCCGTAATTCCAACGCTCATTCTGCCACTTTCCACGCCGAAGTCCGCAGCTATCTTCGGCAGGGCTGTTACCAAAGCTGTTGAGTCGATATACTCCATGAAAAAAGCTACGGCTACAAGAGCTATAACTATTCGCGAGACGTGCTGTTTCATTTTAATCATCTCTTAATTTTATGTTGCTCTCCTCTTACGTACAAAGTACCGAACAAAGGTACAACAAAATTTGAGATTCTCTCGCTTTCGTAAACAGATAAGTAGGCGTTTAATTTTAAACACCTGCTTAATAGCATTCGACCTGCTGTAAGCTGAAGAGAATAGAACAGCATTGAGAATGGCAAAATGTTATGTCAAAACATAAATATTCACGCTGAAACAAATTAACAAGCACCCCCAAAACTGCCGTATTTTCACAAAATCAGCAGTAAATGGGTGAAAATTGAGCAAAATCGGGGTGCATTTGCATATCTCTGATTATCAACGACTTGTGAACAAAGCATATTCTTCCAGAAAATTTTGAGAGAAAATCGTGGTGCGATAGCATAGGTTTCGCATCGCGAAAGCACCGTTATCGCAACGCGAGAACATTGAGATCGCACTGCGATTAAGCCGTTATCGCGATGCGAAACCTATGCTATCGCAATGCTTCCTCCATTTTCCTGCTCAAAAATTTCAGTGACATTAACGAAAAAGAGCAGTTTTTAGGCGGTCTCAGCTCTATTTGAAAATTTATTGATTGCGAAACGAATCAACAAAATATAGCGTGGGCGGGATAGACGGCAAAACAATGAAAACGGAAAAAACGATTGTTCAAGAAGCGAGAACAGGTACGCCGATGATGCTTGTTGTGGACGCTAAAGACCGTACACAAGCAGTCATTCCACGCAATATCATCACTTACAATTTGTCAAATTTCCTGATAGGCAGGGACGCGATCTAAGAATAAATATTTTTTACCCTTATAATCTATCTTGCAGCAGTAGTGCTCCAGTCCGTTGGAAACGATGAGATAATCGACCTGCAACAATGTGTTGTAGGCATAGGCCTGCTCGAAAACCTTCTGGGTGATCTTGATGCCGGGTGCCTTATACTCGATGATCATACGGGGTTGCAGATCCGGATGATAAAGCACACTGTCGGCACGCAGCTGCTTCTGCCCTACCTGCAGACTTACCTCATTGGCAAGTAGTGTGGCGGGATAACCCAGATGATTGATGAGATAATGAATGAAACTTTGACGCACCCACTCCTCCGGTGTCAGAGCCACATAGCGCCGGCGCAGGATGTCGAACACAGTAGGGTGTTGCTTGGTGCCTCGCAATTTTACATCGAATGGGGGTAGGTTTAATGGAATCATTTTATTATCTTTGCAGAGAATTGGTCTGTCGGTGCAAAGATAGCAATTTGCATTGACAAACAGAATATGATAATTAAGAATTATGCCCGAAAAGAAGCCTGCAATTACATTCGACTCAATCATGCACGATCTGAAAGAAGAACGCTTTTCACCTATTTATATATTGATGGGTGACGAGGCATACTACATTGACCAGATCAGCAACTACATTCAGGAGCACGTTTTGCCCCCCGAACAGCAGGCTTTCGACCTGACGGTGGTGTTTGGAGCCGATGTGAATGCAGCCCAGATTGCCGACCTTGCAATGCAATATCCGATGACCGCACCGCGAAAGGTAATCATCGTGAAGGAGGCACAAGGTATGCGGACACTTGAAAAGCTGGAGAAATATGCTGAGAAACCGCAGGAGAGAACCATCCTCGTGCTGTGCTACAAGAACGGAACGATAAACCGAAGAACAAAGTTTGTATCGGCGGTAGAGAGGGGCGGCGTGGTTTTCGAGAGCAAAAAGCTGCGCGACTGGCAGCTGCCCGCCCACATCAAAGCCTATCTCACAAAGCAGCATGCCACCATCGACGACAAGAGCGCAAGCATGATCGCCGACCATATTGGTGCTGATCTGAACCGATTGCAGTCGGAACTGGACAAACTGATGATCTCTCTGCCTGAAGGAAACCGGCGAATCACACCCGAGATCGTAGAAAAGAATATCGGGGTAAGCAAGGACTTCAATGCCTACGAACTGCGAAATGCCATTGTGAACAAAGATGTTTTCAAGGCAAATCAAATTATCAAATATTTTGACAGCAACCCGAAAGCCGGATCCATTTACTCGTTTCTCCCGTTGCTCTTTAATTACTTCCAAACTTTGATGGTAGCATATTATGCCCCCGACAAAAACAACCAAGACAGTGTTGCAGCCTATCTGGAATTGCGAAGTGTGTGGGGAGTGAAGGACTTCATGACAGGCATAAGAAACTATACCGGAAGAAAGACTTTGCAAATATTGGCGAAGATTAGAGAGATTGACGCCAAAAGTAAGGGCTTGGATAACCCAAATACGCCGGCCGGAGACCTCATGAAAGAGCTAATTTTCTTCATTTTGCACTGATTTTATCCCCAAATCAACCCTTTTTTGAGCTAAAACGAGAGTTCTCAAAACACTATTTTCTGGCCTTAACTTCATCAAAATTAAGAGGTTAAGGCCTTTTTACCCCCTCTAATTTTCCGATATTTTGAACAGCACAACCTGTTGAACGAATATACTTAAAAATCGGCGATTTTTATGATTTTAATGTCCCGGACAATTCACCGTTAACTTCTGGTAACACTATAAACACCTTAATTTGCATTCGCATACCTGAACTACAAACCGCACTTTGTGCTTAAACAGAGCTGTAATTTGTGATATTGAATCGCAACAAGGCCGGCGTATTTACGTTTTCAAACACAAACTGTCTGCTGACTGCAAAGCTAAGATATATTATTCAAACCCGAAAGCTAAATAATAAAATACTAATAATCAGGAGATTAAAGTTACTTGCGCAAACTATAACTACTAAATGATTTCACAATTCCCGCCTTATAAATTGCATAAACACGTCTAATGACGCGATATAAACATATATAATATATTGATATTCATGCTATTATGCAGTTTTATTCGTGCAAATATAAGATGGCATTTTTGCCATCTTGGTTTGAGTTTTCAAACACAAATCTAACGGTTCACATTTGTTATCTTGTGTTTTAATATTTAAAGTTACAAACGTAAACTTCGGGTAATCGAATTAAATTGATTTAAGTTGGATATTTCAAATATTTACTTTAACTTTGCAAATCATAGGGCAGATGGCTAAAAACGCCCTATTTTTGATGATTGACAAACAGTTTGGGTAGTATGAAAGATAGAATTAAGAAGATTATGGAGAGTCAACACATGAGTCAAAAAGTGTTCGCTCAGTTCACCGGAATTTCGGAAGGCTCGCTTAGCGGAGTTTTCAACGAAAGAACCCGCCCCACGATTCAGATGGTCGAAACCATCCACTCCCGTCTTCCAAACATCTCCATTGAATGGTTGATGTTTGGTACTGGTCCTATGTACACGGACAAAAAATCTGATGACTCGTCATCTGCCACCGACCCCTCTTCTACCCTTGGGCAAGATGTCTTCACCCAATCGCCCGAGTTCGGAACTTCTCTTTTTGACGCTCCTGCCTCTTCTCAACAGGCCAGTGTTGAGAACACACCAAATAATTCGGCTAAAACAGTTGTCAAATATGTTGACAAACCAAAACGTAATATTACAGAGATCCGGATATTCTACGATGACCAGACATGGGAAACGTTCGTGCCAAAGGAATAAGATTGGCATGAACTTTTATCCCCATCCCTATCAGCCCTTCCCTAAAATTTGCCTATCTTTGCACATTATATATTTATCGAAGATAGCATTATGAAGAAATTCTGTCTTGATTTGACGGTACAATCCATAGAATCTTTGAGCGACAAGCATGTATTGATAAAGCTCACACAAGATGCACCCCTACCTAAAATGCTGCCGGGTCAATTTGTCGAGGCAAGGATAGACCATTCTCCCAATACTTTCTTACGGCGTCCTATTTCCATCAACTTTGTAGATACCAAGCGCAATGAATTATGGCTGCTGGTGGCTATCGTGGGTAAGGGTACGCATCAGTTGGCACAGCTCAAGGCCGGAGAAATCTTAAATTTGGTGTTTCCTTTGGGCAATAGTTTTAGCAACATACGCGATGTTCTTGCTCCATCACAAACGTCTGGTTCTGCTAACACAGCTCAAGATAATGGCTGCTCCTCCTCCATCCCAAAAGTATTGCTCGTTGGTGGCGGCGTTGGTGTAGCCCCTCTGCTTTATCAAGGTAAGCTAATCAAGGAGGAAGGCGGCGAGCCTGTTTTTCTTTTGGGTGCCCGCTCGGCACGAGATTTGATTGAACTCGATTTATTTAAAGAGGTGGGTACAGTTCATGTTACGACAGAGGATCATAGCGAGGGCGAGAAAGGTTTTGTGACCAATCACCCGATACTTAAGCAAGAGAGATTCGACTTCATCCAAACCTGCGGGCCAAAGCCTATGATGATGGCAGTAGCCCGCTATGCTAAGGAGAGCGGCACCCCCTGCGAGGTATCATTGGAAAATATGATGGCGTGTGGTTTGGGCGCCTGCCTCTGTTGTGTCGAGAAGACTATCGAGGGCAATTTGTGTGTATGTAAGGAAGGTCCGGTGTTTAATATTAAGAAGCTATTATGGTAGATCTAAATGTAAAGATAAATCACATGAGTCTTACCAATCCCGTAATGACCGCAAGCGGCACCTTCGGATATGGTTTGGAGTTTGAGGATTTCATCCCTTTAGAAGAACTGGGAGGTATTGTTGTCAAGGGCACCACGCTGGAACATCGCGAAGGAAATGACTATCCGCGTATGGCTGAAACGCCGTCGGGCATGCTCAACTGCGTGGGATTACAGAACAAGGGCGTGCACTATTTCAGAGATTATATCTATCCGCAGATCAAAGATATTAAGACCAATATGATCGTTAATGTCAGTGGGCATTCCGTAGAGAGCTATGCCGAATGCGCTGCCGTTATCGACGGGTTGGATAATATTCCTGCTATCGAGCTGAACATATCCTGCCCCAATGTAAAAGAAGGTGGCATGGCATTCGGCGTGACCTGCGAGGGGGCAGCGAGTGTGGTTCGTGCCGTGCGTAAAATTTATCATAAGACTCTCATCGTGAAACTCTCACCCAATGTGACCAGCGTGGCAGACATTGCCCGTGCATGTGAGGCGGAAGGGGCGGACTCGGTCTCTCTGATCAACACATTGATGGGTATGGCAATTGATATTGAGCGCAGACAACCCAAGCTCAGCATCCGCACAGGTGGACTTAGCGGACCTGCTGTGAAGCCTGTGGCTGTACGTATGGTATGGGATGTTGCTCACGCAGTGAAGATTCCGATTATTGGCTTGGGCGGCATCATGACGACAGAAGATGCCATTGAATTTATGATGGCAGGAGCCACTGCTATCGAGGTGGGAACTGCAAACTTTATCGATCCGGCCATCACTTTGAAGATAAAGAATGGTATGTCCGAATGGCTGGAGCGCCACGGATGCAAGAGTGTTACAGAGATTATCGGTGTGGTATAAGATAGGTATAAGATAGCCACCACTTATCTACGATTCATCTTACTTTATAAAGGAAGCTGTAAATTCGGCATATCCAATCCTTCGTGGCGCACTTTTGAGCGATGCTACACTATATATGAACGGTCTTGTTCATGAGATAATTATCCAACAAGACCATTGCCGTCATCGCCTCTACGATAGGTATGGCACGAGGCAACACACATGGGTCATGGCGTCCACGGGCTGTAAAAGTTGTAGGATTGCCGGCTATATCCACCGTATCCTGCTCCATCAAGATGGTGGCAACGGGCTTAAAAGCTACTCTAAAATAAATATCCTGACCGTTGCTGATGCCTCCCTGAATACCACCGCTTCGATTAGTCCTCGTAGTAATTACACCATCCTTGTTAATAAAAACATCATTCTGCTCGCTACCCTTCAATTCCAATCCGGCAAAACCCTCACCATATTCAAAGCCTTTCACGGCATTGATGGTAAGCATTGCACCACCCAACTGGGCATGGAGTTTGCCAAACTCAGGCTCACCCCAACCCACAGGGCAACCTTTCACCACGCAGGTTATCACGCCGCCGATGGTGTCGCCTTCTTTCTTCATCTGCCAAATCAGGTCTTCCATCTCTTGGGCTTTCTCTGGGTCAGGACAGCGCACAGCATTGGTTTCCGTCTTCGATAGGTCATATAAGTGATAATCGCGCTCCAGCTTGATAGCCCCTACCTGTGTCGTATAGGCCTGAATACTGACGCCCAATTGCTTCAGCGCCAACTTGGCCAAAGCCCCGGCCACGCATCGGCTGATGGTAATTCTTGCCGAAGACCGCCCGCCGCCACGATAATCGCGTATGCCATACTTCTGATAATAGGTATAGTCGGCATGTGAGGGTCGGAAGATATCACGCATGTTGTTATAGTCTTGCGACAGCTGATTAGTGTTCTGCACCATAAAACCGATAGGCACACCCGTCGTTTTGCCTTCGAAGATACCACTCAGAAACTGCACCTTATCACTCTCCCGGCGCGATGTCGTGATCTTACTCTGTCCCGGGCGACGTCTGTCCAGTTCGTGCTGAATAAAGTCCATATCCACTCCAATACCCGCAGGCATACCATCAATCACACCACCCACGGCCTCTCCATGGCTTTCGCCAAAGGTTGTCAGCCGGAAAATATTGCCAAAACTATTTTTCATCAATCTCCTCTCCTATTTTCTTAGCATATATACTTAATCGTGATGATGCTTGCCACAGCAGCCCCCTTCACCATGCTGACAGTGATGTTCCCTGTCATCGTGGTGATGCTTACCGCAGCAACCGCCCCCGCTCTCATGCTTGCCACAGTCACCTCCACAGCCGCCATGACCCGACAGACTCTCTATGTATGTCCCAATCTCCTCATTGGTAGCCTCGCGGCTCTCTTCTATCTTACCCTTGAAATTCAGTGTCCTGCCTGCCAGCGGGTGATTCAGATCCACCTTAACTTGTTCGTCCGTTATCTCAATCACTCGTCCGCTGAAACGGTTGCCATCCTCATTCTGCAAAGGCACGACGGCATCCACGTAGAGATTTCTATCATCAAAATGACCATTCACAAAGAAATTCTGCTTGTCCAGACCAATTACGCGTGCCTCCATATACGCACCGTATGCCTGCTCCGGAGTCAGATCGAAATCAAACTCATCACCCGCACTCAGGTCAACCACTTGCTTCTCAAACGACTCCAGTAAAATCCCCAGCCCACTGATAAAACTGAAAGGTTGGTCTGCCGATGTTTCCTCTATTAGTTCGCGATTACCATCCGTAATGTCATAGAGCCGGTATGAAGCTCTGATGCATTTGCTTGTTTTATTACTCATATCGTCATATATATAATATAGGTGCAAAGTTAGTGCTTTTTTTCCATAATTTCCCGCATACCATCCACCAAATGCTTCATATCAATATTGTCCTAAATATTTTCCATACATTTTCGCCAAGCATCATGGAGCCGTTACCTGCTCCGGGTGTTTTTGCACTTTTTCAGCCGGAAAGCGTCTTTGTGCCACCTCCTTTATACCCGCTTTATCATCGTTTTCCACCCTGACGGAGGTGTACACCGAACGCTGTATGCACGCACACCGAACGCTGTATGCACGCACACCGAACGCTGTATGCATGCACACCGAACGACGTACGCATGCACACCGAACGACGTACACACGTACACCGAACGACGTACGCCGCCGCTTCTACCTGACGGCAGAGCCGACTGATGTTCCGGAAGCCACCATCAAGGTGTTTTCTTCATATCCCTGAAACGTTTAGGACAATACTGGCTTCGCATCACAAAAACTTCAAATAATCTCCTCTTTCTTTGATTTACGTCAAAAATACGCGTTGTTTTCGCACACAGCATAGCATTTTGCTTGTAAATCGTTCCAGAACTCATTACCTTTACATCAGAAATCGAGAGGATTTCTATTAGGATAACATGTAAAATTGAGGTTTCCTCATCAATAAAAATAACAGGAACCTCTTAAAGAAGAAAGGTAAAAAGATGAAAAAGATTGTATTGACAATTGTAGCAATGTTGAGCATGACAATGGCATTCGCCAACGATAGAAGTTCTGAGAGTAATGCATTGGAAGCATCTAATGCAGCCATAGAGCAGAACTATGACATGAACATCAACCTCCACAGCCTCATCAGCACACTGGATCTCTATAGCAATCAGGTAGAGGCTTTCGAGTATGCGCACAACCAGTTTGTTGCCGACATGAATAAGGCGGGCAAGGCAGATGTTGCCGATCGCAAGAACTTGGTAAGAAAGGCTGCCATCAAGGAGCTGAAGTATATGTCCCAGATTCTCGACAACGAGCAATATCGTAAGTTCAACACATTGCTGAACATGACTTTGACCAACCGTGGTCTGCTCAACTAATCTGACCGTTCACGGTTATATCAACCCATCAAAATCGCAGGTTTCGCAAGAAATCCGCGATTTTTCGTTTCCCAAGCATCACAATTAGTAGGTATTTATTCCAAAACCCCACTTTTAGGTATTGCAGATAAATAAAAAACCTCCTATCTTTGCAATCGTTAATTGATAATGAACTTATAAAATTGGTAAAATTAAAATGAGTAAAACAATTGTAGTATACGGTTCGTCAACCGGTACTTGCGAGACAATCGCACAGACACTTGGTGAGAAACTTGGTGCAGAAGTAATCAACGTAACAGACCTCTCCGCAGATCAGCTTGAGGGCGCAGACAATATCCTCCTCGGCTCTTCCACATGGGGTGCAGGCGAATTGCAGGACGATTGGTACGACGGTATAAACGTGGTGAAAGGCGCCAACCTTGCAGGCAAGAAAGTTGCCGTGTTCGGTTGCGGCGATTCTTCCGGCTATAGCGACACATTCTGCAGTGCAATGAAAGAGCTTGCAGACGCCGCTAAGGCTGCCGGTGCCACTCTCGTAGGTGCTGTTTCCACCGACGGCTATACATTCGACGAATCTGACGCTGTCGTTGACGGCAAGTTCGTAGGCTTGGCTCTCGATGATGTAAACGAGGACGACCAAACCGAAAGCCGTATTGACGCATGGATCCCGACATTGGGTTTCTAAGTCGTAAATCTACATATAGTAACGTCACAAATTTTCAGAGATATGTCTGAGATGCCCATAGAAATGAAGGTCCTCATGAACCATATCTACGAATACCAGAAAGGTGTACGTCAGATGGTGCTCTATACCTTCAATTGCCGCTATGCAGAATATGCCACCCGGCGCCTTGAGCATCAGCATATCCACTACATCCTCCAACCGGTTGGTACCAACACTGTCAACTTGTTCTTTGGGCGAAAAGAATGTCTTGATGCCATCCGGTTGGTTGTCACCAAACCTCTCAACGAGCTTTCACCGGAGGAAGACTTCATGCTCGGCGCTCTTTTGGGCTACGACATACGCATGCAATGCGAGCGCTACTGTCAGAGAAAGCAACGTATAGGTCAGTGTGCAGGATGCTGAAAATACAATATAATCCTTAATAATCTACCTTAATAAAACTACATCTTGTTCGCTATAAAATAGAAATTCATAATGTTTTTGTATAATATGTAATAGGCTTGTCGGGAGACAAGCCTTTTATGTTTTAATTGACTAACCGTGATATAACAATGTAAGCACCCTATTCCACCAATCCAAATCACTTCGCACTTTTTCGAATGAATAGGGTAAAAGTGCATCTGAAGTCTAAATGCCACAAAAGAAAAGCACCAAATGATTGCTCACTTGGTGTTATCGTTTCGTTTTGCTAAATAAATCAGCGTGTGTTCCTGTATTCAGCATGAGCAAGGTCAGCTCTGTATCGTTTTGTTCCCATATCAATAACCAGTCAGGCTTTATATGGCATTCCCACTGTCCATCCCTATTACCGTGTAGCAAGTGGGGCTTGAAACCAGTAGGAACTTTACCGTTGGCAACCAGTCCTTTGATAATATCTTTGAGCTTGTTCATTGGCAATCCACGTTTCTTGCACCGTTTGAGGTCTTTCCAAACTGATGTGTGGTTAAGAGCTTATATGCCATCAGATGTCCAATTTAGTAAACAGTTCATCTGCATCGGCATACTTGTTGATACGTCCGTGCTCCTTATCGTCAAGTGCTTGCTCGTAGGCTGTGCGCTTTGCCGTGGTCTTATGTACTGTCCATCCCATCCGTTTAACAAGTGATTTCAGTAATGATATATCAGACTTGGGTATCTCCAAGGAGAATGTGTCCATTGTAGTGCTATTCGTATTCATTGCTTAGCCTCCTGTTTTTTGTTTACATTGCAAATATAACTCTTTGCTTCGAGATTTGCAAGGGAATGAAAGAAAAAACACCAAATGAGTGCTCAATTGGTGTTTTTAATATCTTATTGCTCTATTTCTTCGAAATGGAATCCACCAGAACTTTCTGTTCCCTCTGTCGTAGTGTTTATTTCTTCGGGGACGTTCTCTTTTGTAAAGTCGAACTCTTTATAACGCACACCTACACGCAGATGCACTGGAAGTTCAATTGCAAAGATAGCAAAAAAATCTTACGAAATATTTTTTCCTGCAAAAATTTTATAATAAAGGTGATTTTTTCTACTTTACAGAGCATTAGTGATTTATATATCGCATGAAGCGCTGTAAAATTTTCAGAATAGGGTATAAAAATGAGTATTCTGAGACCTCTGCAAAAGTACTTACTATGGTTATTTATCCCCTATGGAGTTG
>CAUTTP010000069.1:0-16531 GCA_963541305.1 uncultured Prevotella sp. | reverse complement strand
GATATAGGGAAAGTTCCCGCTTTTCATTTTGCAACATGAGTTTTGCATTTTAATTCTTTCGAAAGCCTACAGCGTCAGTATCAATTGCTTACCCTTACGCGTTAGCTCAGAGGCAAACACTAATACGACAAAATAGCCGATAAAGGGAATAATGAATGGCATGCTCTGCATGTGGGTGGAATCGGCAATGATCCCCATCAGCAGGAAACCACATCCGCCGATAGGAGTCATCATCAGCAGCGATGAGGCGCTCTTTGTGAGATTACCCAGATCGCGTAGGGCTAATGAGAAGATTGTTGGGAACATGATTGCCTCAAATACATAGTTCAACACCAGGGCACCCATTGATATCTTACCGAGGTTAAGCATCACCATACCTATACACGCCACACTGCCAATAGCGCAATACAGAAGCAGATGCTCGGCCTTCATGCGGCGCATGATCCAACTACCCAAGAACCTGCCAATCATGAAGAACGCCAATGCCATAGTAAGCACAACGGATGCTACGTTATCGTTCATCCATCCCTTTCCTGTTACGTAATTGATGAAGTAGCTATTGATGGATATCTCAGCCACCTCATAGGCTAAGAGGGCAAATAGGCCGAAGACAAACATCGGGTGATGACGAAAAAGTTTGTTGATACGTGTACCTCCATCCCTGTCCTCATCTGTCTCATGATGCTTGATTTCAGGCAGATTGACACGCGAAAACACCATTGCGATAATCAGTACCACGATGCCCAGCACCGTGTAAGGAATCACGATGTTGCCACCGCCATCCGTACCATTAAAAAGAAACTGCCCCACCATGAATGTAGCTGCCAGCGACCCCAGTCCGTTGAACGATTGCGAGAAATTCAGGCGGCTGGTGGCGCTCGCCGGATTACCCAATTCGGTGACGTAAGGATTGGCCGATGTCTCCAAGAACACTAATCCGCAGCCTATAATGAATAGCGCACCCAAATAGGCGTAGAACGTTCCTGCCTCAGCGCCGGGAATAAACAGCAATGCCCCTACTCCGAAGAGCATCAGGCCAAACACCACTCCCGACCGATAGCCATGCCGATTGATAAACCATCCGGCAGGGATGGCCATGATGAAATAACCCAGATAGGTGGTTACTTGGATCAGCGATGACTGCGTGATAGAGATGTCGAGCGCATTCTGGAAGTGCTTGTTCAGCACATCGAGGATGGCGCGTGCAAAGCCCCACAGGAAAAACAAGGACGTTACAAGTACGAAAGGCAGCAGATACTGCCGGGTGGTGATGGTAGAACGTTGGTTATTCATAACATAGTCAGATTTATAATTTGCAAAACTATTCCTTACCGAGTATAGCTATGCTGTCGTTCTCAACCACGATTGCTTGCAGATTACTGATTGGTTTCAACGGAAGTCGGCTATACTCTTGTATAATCCGTTTCGTTTCCTCTTCAAAAGGAAAACTGTTGAAATGTGGAACGGGATAGAAGTCTACAATAGCAAGTCCCTTGAAATCATCGAAATTCGGTGTCTGCGATAAGTGGTCATCCATTTCCTTGACATATTCGATATTAGGCGATACTATCATGGCTCCTGCCGATTCGCCAACATACAGCTTCCCTTTCTCTATTTGCCCAACAATCAATTTGTCTGTTCCTCTTTTCCTTAGTTCTTGCAAAAGGAAGAATGTATTCCCACCCGATATGTAGATACAGCTGCAATCTTCCAACACTTGGGCAATTTCTTTCGTGTCGCATTGCGTAATCTCCAATTCCTTCACGACGAGTCCAAGAGAATCAAGCGCCATTCTTCCATCCTCCACATATTGTTTATATTCCTCGTGGATACTTGCTGTGGGAATGAATGCGACCGTCTTGTTTCTCAATGGAATGCCGGCATACTCTGACAAAAGGGGGGCTACATCAGCGAAAGACGAGCATAAAAAGAGTTTTTTCATTGTATCATGTTTTGATGAATATAACCGTATACCTTTAGAGACCATAGGGTAAACAGCCAAGATGAATGCAAAAAAGAAAATAAATCTTAATCTGTACTTCATTCTTACTCTATTTGATGTGCAAAGATACTTATAAATTCTCAAAGAAAACTTTATCTCTCCAGATATTTGTTTCAAAGTTTTATAAGATTATAAAAAGAACCATACGACTATTCAAAACGCTTTTGTACAAAGAGGAATCGCTTTTCTATTTCTACATAAAATCATTATATTTTTCGTAAGATAACCAATCGCTTTTATAACCTCGAATACAAATTTCAGCCTAATTAAGCATATTTAACGAACCGCAAACGCATCATATTTTAATTTCTCGTATATTTACAAACATAAATTGTGGTGTAAGAGAATTCGACCATCAAAAACCTTTGAACTATAGTCAATCCCTTTTAAAAATAAACGATGCATGAAAAAAAGTATTCTTCTATTCATTCTACTTGCGATAGTGGCACATTCAAACGCACAGCGCAAGTTTAGCATAGGCATAGGCCTAAACTATCCTATCGGACTTGAGCGGCATGGCTATGAAGAAAATCGAATAGGGTATTATCTTGATGGGTGCTACCGCATCAACGACAAACTTGACATAGATTTGAGTGTCAGTGCCGAAGGTTATACATCAGTATTTAGAGATTACGAATGGGGAACCACAGTCTACGACTGCAGCTCCTTAGCCATTGTTGCAGGTCTGAACCGCTCCTTTGCGTTGAAGACACAAGCTGTCAAGCCATATATCGGCATCGGCTTAGGTTCCTCTCTCGACAATATGGGCACGGGCGTTTTCAACGAAGGAATGAGATGCCACCTCACACTGGTGCCCAAAGCCGGCGTATTACTCGTCAAACACATTCATGTTTTTGCCAAATATTACATCACTCACCCTGATTTCCAGCGGTTCATCGTTGGTTTAGGCTATCGTTTCTAATGAAAAAGATATTGCTTTTCTTACTGTGCTTTCTCCCCCTCTTCTCGCCGGCAGCAGAAGAGGAAGATGAGAAGCACTACAACCAAATCTCCCTCGCGGGCGCATTGGATTCCAATGACGCTTGGGAGGTGGAGTTTTCTTACATGCGAAGATTCAATTCGTGGCTTGGGGCAGGCGTCGGCCTGAACTTTTATGCCCAATATGTCGACAACATAGACGTGCACGGCGCGCCCATACCCGATGTAGGTGCCAGCAGCTGGATATTGAGCGACCGGAGCAAGCGTGCCGCAGGCCTACAGCTTAACCCTTACGTTCACTTCAACACTCCTTCGCTTATTCGCATCGAAAGTGCCGGCATCAAACTGTTTGCCGAGCCGGGGCTGCTGACCACTGCTATAGCCAAACGCAAAGTCGAAAAGCTGATGCCGGGAGATTCCGGCTACAACCTCATGCAGACCTACACGGGGCATGGCGGCGACTGGCTCTTCTGGTCTGTACGCCTCGGCGCTACGCTCGAAAACGATGACGGGGCTGTCAGCATAGGCTGGCTGGGTTCTAACATGGATATGTATTCTTTTGTCCGCCATATCCGCATTGATGACATTCTCATAGGCGACCATCTGCCCGCTCGTCACCTCCACTGGGGCGTCTTCATCAGTTTGGCCTATAAGTTCTGAATGGGTGTGGCAGAAAAAGAATAAGAGAATAAAAGCCATTACTTTATACACGAACAAAGCCAAATAAACGGATGTTTATCCGGCATTTGGCTTTTGTTACTTTCCCTCTCGGCATGTATGCCGAGAACAGTGACTTTCAGTTCTAAGCGAAGCGATTATTCTTTTGTACTCTTATTCTATTATTTATCTGCAGGCTCGATTACCTTCCATACGCAAGAAGCCAAAGCACCGCCTACGAACGGCCCAACGATGAAAATCCAAAGATTGCTTAATGCCGCACCGCCCTGAAACAAAGCCGGACCGATGGAACGTGCCGGATTAACGGATGTGCCCGTGTAGCGGATACATACCAAGTGGACCAAGATGAGCGAAAGGCCGATGGCAAGACCGGCAAAGTTGTTGGTAGCGCCATTTGTCTTGGAGGTGGCACCCAGCACCACAAGTACGAACACGCAGGTAAAGATAATCTCGGCCAAGAGGCCGCCCACCACGCTCACGCCGTCCTGCAGGTTGTTGGCACCGGTACCAGCCAGACCGTCGACGTTACTGGTCAATACCCAAAGCAATGCAGCGCCGATAACGGCACCAATCACCTGAAACACCATGTACATGCCGCAATCCTTGGCGCTCATGCGACCACTGAGAAACACGCCCAAAGTGATGGCGGGATTGATGTGGCAACCGGAAATACCGCCGATGGTATAGGCCATGACTACAACCGAGAGACCGAAAGCCATGGCTGTGCCAATCACTGTACCGGCGTTGGCCACGTCAGCAACATTTGAAGAACAATTCAGAGACACGGCAACACCGCAGCCCATCAGGACCAATACCATAGTACCGATCATTTCTGCTAAATACTTTTTCATAATCTAATTTTAATCTGTTTAGGATTATCTTATAACTCAACAGCAAAATTAGGTAAAATTTTTCTTACTCACAACAGTTTTCCTGTTTTTTTCAGCCTCCCCAAGCCCTTCCTTTGGAAATATAAAAGATGAAAGGATAAAGAAAGTTACGGCAGTTAGACATTCCCTTCTTCGGGGGCTGTGAATACTGTCATTTATTTTAACAAAGACCCTCTGTAGATTCGCGTGTAGCAAAATTGAAAATCTTTTGTCCGAAATACGCGAAAATCAGAGGGGTTTACGTAAACCTCAAAGCATCAGCGAGTTACGGGAGAAAAGGAAGAATATGCCATAGATATGCATCTTCCCGTCTTGCGATAGCACCCTTTTCGCATCGCGAAAGCATAGTTATCGCGATGCGAGAACATTGAGATCGCACCACGATTAGGCCGTTATCGCGATGCGAAAGCTATGCTATCGCAACCCTATCCCGAAATTTTCGACCGTCCGTGACCAGAATCTTGCCCAGCCACCCCGATTTTTTGCTCTAGAATGAACGAAAATCTGAACGAAAAAACTGTAATGAATTCTTGACAAATTTTGGGGGAGAGAGGAGTGAGGAGAGGGGAGAGAGAAATGTCTGCTTCCTGTTTGGGAGTTAAGAGAGTTAGAGGAGTTATCGCTCGCTCCGCTCGCTAAGGAGTTAAAGACAAATGTCTCATTGGTGTTTATCAAGCTATTAGTCTCTAACTCCTTTCTACTGCACACCCGACAAGGATGATGAAAAAGGAAAAAACGATAGCAAACTAAAGAGTGAGACGAAACCTATGGCTGTTGACACCCCATCTCGCGGAGGAACTTGAGAAGACTATAAACATGAAAGGCTGACCTCACGGTCAGCCTTCCTCACGTACATAGTAAAATGTATAGGTATGAGATTACATTTTACTGATAATGCCTTTCTTCGTCGCGTTGATGAAATTCACGATATTCCGAATCTCAGGCCCATCGGGAACCTGTGCCTTGATCTGAAGAATGGAGTCGAAGACACTGTTTTGACCATGGAACAAGAGACGATAAGCATTGGCGATGTGCTTCTGCACCTTGTCGTCAAAACCATGATAGTTCATGATGGTGCTGTTAGGACCGCCATATCCTGCCGGCGTACCGGTCGCGATGATGTAGGGAGGCACATCTTTAGAGAAGGTGGTGCTGGCCTGAATCATAGACAAGTCACCCACACGGGTGCCTGCATTCTCGATTACCGATGACGAGAAGACGGTGCCGTGACCAATCTCACAGTCGCCTGCAATCTTGGTGCCATAACCAAACACGTTGCCGCTACCAATCTTAGTGTCGTGGCTGATATGCACACCCTCCATGAGGAAGTTGTCGTTGCCGATGACGGTCTGACCTCCCGCGTGCGTGGCACGATTGATGACCACATTCTCGCGGATGATGTTGTTGTCGCCGATAATCAGTTCGGTACGCTCGCCGGTAAAGGCGAAGTCCTGTGGCAAAGCTGCCAGCACCGAACATTGATGCACCTTATTGTCTTTGCCCATCTTGGTGCCGTTGAGGATGCTCACGAAAGGAAAGATGATACAGTTATCACCAATCTCTACATTGTCCTCAATATATACAAATGGGAATATCTTGCAACCGTTTCCAATCTTCGCGTTGGGAGAAACAACGGCTTGTGCACTGATTTCACTTGCCATAATGATATATTGCTTTAAATTATGAATTGCGAATTGTGAATTGCGAATTATTTGGCACCGCCTCCCAATGCCTGATAGAGGTTGACCACGGCCTGCATCTTGTAGAAGTCGTCGGACACCTGTGAGAGCTGCACATTGAGCAGATTGGTCTCTGCGGTGATCACTTCAAGGTAGGTGCTGCCGGCACTGGCCATTAAGGCACGCGTATCGTCGACATTCTTCTTCAACACCTCGATTTGCTTGGTCTCTATGGCACTCTTGTCTGCCGAAGCATTATAGAGCACGAGGGCATTGCTGACCTCAGAGCCTGCGGTAAGGATGCTGTTCTGCCATGTGTTGTAGGCCTGCTCATACTGCGCTTGTGCCACACGGAGGGCAGACCGAAGCTGTCCTTTCATGAAGATAGGCTGTGTGAGCGACCCCACAGCAGAGAAGAGCCACTTGCCCGGATTGACCAATCCGGAACCATTGCTGAATCCGCCGGAACCGCTGATGGTGATGTTGGGATAGAAGTTGGCGCGGGCTACCTCTACATTATAAAAGCAGGCTGCAAGTGCCATCTCGTAGGCATGCACGTCGGCACGGTTGCGAAGCAGCTGGATGCCGACACCCGTAGAGAAGTTCTCGGGCAGATACTGGTCGGCCAACTTACCGCGGGCGATAGTCTGGACAGGCTCGCCGAGAAGCAGGCTCAGGGAGTTTTCTGCTTCGCGAATCTGGCGTTGCAGGTCTATCTCCTGCGTGAGAACGCTATAGTAACTGCTCTCTGCACTCTGCACAGCGGTAGAGCGTACACCGGAGATATTGTCGTGCTGAAACTTCATGATGTCCCAAGTTTCTTTCACCAATGTCTTCATATCTGCAATGATCTCCATCTGGCGGTCGAGCATCAGCAGTGAGTAGTAGAGATTGGCGACATTTGCCACAAGCGACGTCTGCACACTGACCTGATAGTCTTTCCGCTGGATAAGCGTCATTTGGGCAGCACGCTTCGAAGCGGTGAGGCCACCAAAGAGAGATACGTTCCAACTGGCATCAACAGGGAGGGAATAAGACTTCGTGGTGGTACTGTTGAAACGGGTAATCGTTCCCGTCGGGTCGAACGTGAGCGAGGGTAGGAAGGCCAGCTTGGCCGCCTTAAGTTGTGCCTGTGCAATTTCTACGTTGAGCGCAGCATTCAGCAAGTCCGGATTATTGTCTAAGCTCTTCCGAATAAGCGCCTGCAACTGCGGGTCGGTGAATACCTGACGCCACGGCAGGTTGCCGAAACTGGCAGTGTCGGATGCCACGAGCGTATCGGTCAGCGAAACGCTGTCGCGAAACAGTCCTGTGGTGTTGACATCGGGACGCTCATATTTGCCATAAAGGCTCTTGCAGCCTGTCAGTGACAGTACTGCCAGTCCTCCTAAGATGATATTTCTTATTATTTTCATAATCTATTTTCTATCAAGCACCCTTGCTTCCCACCCTTTCGGGAAAGGAGGCAAGGTGTAGCTCTTTATTGGTCAAACTGATTCTTGTATGTAATCTGTCTGCTCGTGTGTGCATACTGCTCCAACTCGGCAGCGGCCTCCGGATTAAACTCATCCTCGAATACCATTGGAGAGATCCTCTCCTGTAGCCACTGGAAGACAACAAACAGGGCAGGAACGACGAAGAGCTGAATCAATGTACCGATCAACATACCGCCCACGGCAGCGGCACCCAAGGTCTGGTTACCGTTCTTGCCTACACCTGACGCAAACATCAAAGGCAACAGACCGATGATCATGGCCAATGAGGTCATTAGGATAGGACGCAGACGGGCAGCAGCACCGAGGATGGCCGAATACCTGATGGCCATACCCGTCCTGCGGCGCTCAAGGGCAAACTGCACAATAAGGATGGCATTTTTGGCCAACAGACCGATCAACATAATCAGTGAGATCTGCATGTAGATATCGTTGGAGTGACCGAAGATAAGTGTGAATATAAATGCTCCGGCAAGACCGAACGGAATAGAGAGGATGACGGACAGCGGCAAGAGATAACTCTCGTACTGTGCACTCAGAATTAAATAAACGAATACCAAACAGAGTGCGAAAATCAAAGCCGTAGAGTTGCTCGACTCTGCCTCGGAACGTGTCAGACCTGAATACTCATAGCCATAGCCGTCGGGCAATGTCTGTGAAGCCACTTCTTCACAAGCCCTCAAAGCGTCTCCGGTGGTACCGGAGGGTGTGATGTTCAGATTTATGGATGTAAAGAGGTTGAAGCGGTTAATATTGGACGGACCGTAGACACGCTCCAAAGTGACAAACTCCGATACCGGAGCCATGTCGCCCGATGACAGGCGCACATAGATATTGCTCAATCCATCGGGACGCATACGACTGGCCACATCGCCCTGAATCATTACGCGGAAGAGCTTACCGTAGGCATTGAAGTTAGATGCGTACACACCTCCATAGTATCCCTGCAACGTGGTGAGTACAGAATAAGGCGTTGTGCCCTGCTGCTTACACTTGGCCACGTCGACGTTCACCATATATTGCGGATAGTTAGGGTTGTATGAGGTCATGGCGTTCTGAATCTCAGGACGCTTGTTCAACTCTTTCAGGTAATCCTGGGCTACTTGGAAGAACCTATCCAAATCACCGCCCGTCTTGTCCTCCAAAGTCATCGACACACCATTATTGGCAGAGAAACCGGGAATCATGGGGGGGGCAAAGGCAAGGATCTGGGCATCCTTGATGCTGGCCGTCTGCTTGTAGATCATACCCAGTACGCTGGTACTTGCCATCGGATTGACCACCACGCGCATAGGATCGCCCGTAAACAGAGCCTTAATCCTGTCGAAGATTCCGTTAGAACGCTCATCGAACGACTTGAGCTTGATAATAAAGGTAGCCTGATCAGAACCCTGTCCGGCAATGAAGTTATATCCCACGATCTGCTCACGGCGCTGGATAGCCGGATTGGAAGCCAACATACGGTCTACCTGATCGGCAATCTCCTGCGTACGCTCCATACTCGTTCCCGGATTGGCCGAAACGGTGACAAAGAGCGTACCGGTATCCTCGTCGGGAACCAGACCTGTACTGGTGACAGCCATACTCACACCCAAGACAACAATACCTGCCACGACAGCAATCGCCGTGATGATGCGATGGTTAATCAAACGCTCTACACCTTTCCTATATTTCTCTGTCGTCTTATCGAACACGTGGTTGAATCCTGCATGGAAACGGCTGATGAAAGTCGACTTTTTCTCGCCTTTCTCAGTGTGAGGCTTCAGGAACATTGCACAAAGTGCAGGAGACAGCGTCAAGGCGTTAATTGCTGAAATCACGATGGAGATAGCCATCGTCACACCGAACTCGCGATAGAACGTACCTGACGTACCACCGATAAACGACACCGGAACGAATACGGCCGACATCACTAACGTAATGGAGATGATGGCACCGGAAATCTCATTCATGGCATCGATAGCGGCGGTCATCGCGCTTTGATAGCCTTGGTCAAGCTTCGCATGCACGGCCTCAACCACCACGATGGCATCGTCCACCACGATGGCAATGGCCAGCAGCAAGGCAGAAAGCGTGAGCAGGTTGATGGAAAAGCCGAATACCCAGAGGAACAAGAACGTACCGATCAAAGCTACAGGCACGGCAATCATAGGAATCAACGTCGAGCGGAAGTCTTGCAAGAAGATGTAAACCACGAGGAACACAAGCGCCAATGTGATGAACAAGGTTGTCACTACCTCCTCGATGGAGGCGAACAAGAACTCGGTCACATCCAACTCCACAGTGGAAATCATACCCGGGGGCATCGACTTCTGCGCTTCGGCCAGCGCGGCCTTAGCATCGGTTGCGATCTGTGTGGCATTGGAGCCGGCAGTCTGCATGACCATACCCATCACAGAGGGTTTACCGTTGTTCTTCTGTGTCACATTATATTGCAATGCTCCCAATTCCATCTTGGCCACATCTTTTAGATAGAGGGTCTCGCCCGTTGTCTTACTGACAAGAATGATATTCTCATATTCTTGCACTGTGGACAGACGACCCTTATAGCGCAAGGTGTATTCAAATGCCATATCGCTCTGCTCACCAAATGTACCGGGTGCAGCCTCAATGTTTTGCTCGGCAAGAGCAGTGGTAACGTCAGAGGGAACCAGCCCATATTGCTTCATCTTGTCAGGCTGCAGCCATATACGCATGGAATAATTAGCGGTAGACCAGTTTGACACATCACCCACACCCGTGATACGCTTGAGCACAGGCACGATGTTGATATTGTTGTAATTAGTCAGGAATGTAGCGTCATAACGTCCGTCATCCGTGGTGATCGAATACATAATCACATAAGAAGTCTGGCGCTTTGACACTGTAACGCCCACTTGTGTAACTTCCGACGGCAATAAGGCTTGCGCTTGCGACACACGGTTCTGTACGTTCACGGCAGCCATGTCGGGGTCTGAGCCTTGCTCAAAATATACCGTTATCTGCGCGTTACCGGCATTGGTGGCGGTAGAGGTCATGTAGGTCATGTTTTCCACACCGTTGATACTCTCCTCCAGCGGGGTAATTACGGAGTTCAGCACCGTCTGGGCATCGGCACCCGTATAGGTGGTCGACACCATGATGGTTGGCGGGGCGATATCAGGATACTGCTCTATAGGCAGCGATATCAATCCAATGATACCCAGCAAGACGAAGAAGATGGAAATCACCGTCGACAGCACCGGGCGTTTTATGAAATTTGAAAATGACATATTTTTATTCTTTGAATGTTGGGCATTGAATCTTTTTAGGACTTTCTGACTTAGGCATCATCGCCTAAGCCTCATTACTCCAAGAATCGACTCTCAGCCTAAACTCTAAATTCTCTTACTCCTTGCTTTTGGTAGAGTCTTTGTCTCCTGTCATCGCCTTCACGAACGATCCGGCGCTTTCCTGAGCCTCACCCAGCTTCTCGGCCTCCTCTATCTTTTTCATATACTGGGCTTCCGTGATAGGCTTGATCTCCATACCGTCAGTCAACTTGGCAATACCCTTGGTCACGATACGGTCGCCCACTTTCAAACCAGAGGTAACAATATAATTCTTGCCATCATTCTGCGGGTTCACCTTGATCTCGGTATATTTCACCTTGTTGTCCTTGTCTACGAGATAAACAAACAGCTTATCTTGCACCTCAGAAGTGGCCTCCTGCGGAATAACCACCGCATCATTGGCAATGGTAGGAATCACAATCTCTCCGGCACCATTGCTCTTGAGCAACTTCTCCGGGTTGGGGAAATGCGCAATCAGACTATACGATCCTGTTGAAGCATCGATTACGCCGCTCATCTTCACCACCTTTCCCGGATGGCTATACACCGTGCCGTCGGCGAGCTTTAGCTTCACCTCCGGAAACGACTTAATAATTGCGGCAGCGCTACCCGTCTCCTTGAACAATGTAAGAATCTCGCCCTCGCTCATCGAGAAGAATACCTCCACGGTCGACACATCCGACACTGTGGTCAACACGCTCGACGCACTCACCAGCGCACCCGCCTTGTAAGGCAAGCTACCCACCACACCTGCGGCTGGAGCCTTTACGGTACACCAGCTTAGCGTTTCCTGAGCCGACATTAAGGCAGCCTGAGCCTGTGCCACGCTGGCACGAGCCGTGGCATAACTGTTCTCGGCTGTAGAGAGCTCATACTGTCCAATGATTTTCTGATCATACAGTTTCTTATTGTTCTCATAAGTCAGCTTAGCCGTGTTCAAAGAGGCCTTAGCCGTGTTCAGTGCGGCCTGAGCCTCACGTACTGCCGCACGATAAGTCTCGCTGTCGATGGTAAACAGCACCTGACCTGCCTTTACGGCCTCTCCTTCATGCACATACACTTTTGTGATCAGACCAGAGATCTTCGGGCTCACGCTCACATCCTGAATACCCTTGATGGTCGCAGGGAAGGTGGAGTGCAAGTCTGTGTTCTGGGCACCAATGGTGCGTACGGCAAACTCATTGTCTTGGAGATCCGCCAAGCTACCACCACTGTTGCCACCACATGAAACAAGGACAATGGCAGCCACGGCTGCAAACAAATAATTTTTAATTTTCATACCTATATTGATTAAATATAATTTTTCTAAAGAAAGATCCTGAATAAAATGCAATCATGAAAAAAACAGAGAGCCTTCTCTAATTTTGATGCTACAAAATTAGTAAATATATCCGAAAACTCAGTCGCGCCGTTTGAGTTTTTAACAAAAATTGCTACTTTTTTGCCAATATCTTTGTATTATTGAAATAAACCTGTAACTGAATAGCGAATTATCTCTTACATTTTCTAATATTGGAGGATGCTTTACACCCTCACTGCCCAATCTTCGCCGCTTGGCCAAACACGTGGATGGGACGCATCATGCCAGCCCCATATCTTTCGCCTTCTGCATCAAGAGTTGCATCAACGGCTCGCGCTCGTTGGGCACCCTATTGTCGAGCACAGCATCCTTGAGCACTTGTTTCAGCACACCCACCTCGCGCGATGGTCGCAAATTGAACAGTTGCATGATCTCGTTGCCGTCAATACAGGGTTGCAACAGTCGCTTGAAGTCTTTTTCTTTCAGGTCGGCAATCTTCTCGCGCACCAGCCGAAAATTCTCCAGAAAGCGCTGTTTCTTCACCCGATTCTTGCTCGTGATATCTGCCTCACAGAGCATCATCAGGTCGTCTATATCGTCATCGGCGTCGCTTACTAGCCGGCGCACAGCACTGTCGGTCACCACCTCATCGGCAATTACGATGGGACGCATGTGCAGGTCTACCAACTTTTGCACATACTTCATCTTCCAGTCCATCGGCAATTTGAGTTTTCTGAATATGTCCGGCACCTGCTTGGCACCCACAAAGTTGTGGTTATGGAACGTCCAGCCCTGCACATTATCCCATCGCTTACACTTCGTCTTGCCGATGTCGTGCAGCAGGGCAGCCCATCTCAGCCACAACATACGCTCCTCGATATGTGCGATGTCGGTCTCCATCCCCGTTGCCTCATCACTCCCCTGCTCCACCCGGCGCAGTTTCTCGCGCAACTCTGCAAGGCGTTTCTTCTGTGCGCCGCACACATTATCCAGCACCTCCAGCGTGTGATAAAAGTTGTTCTTATGTGCCTTGCCGTTGCGTGTCTCTACGATGTCGAGCGCCGACAGCTCAGGCAATATCAGCGGCAACAGTCCGCAGCGCTGCAAGTCCACAAATCCCCGGCTCGGTTGAGCCGACAGCATAATCTTGTTCAGTTCTTCCTCGATACGCTCTCCGCTGATAATCTTGATACGCCCGGCATTGCGCTCCAATGCCTCAAACGTCTCATCGTCTATGTAAAACTTCAGTTGCGTAGCAAACCTTACGCAGCGCATCATGCGCAAAGGATCGTCAGAGAAAGTGATATCAGGGTCGAGCGGTGTGCGGATAATGCCATCCTCCATGTCATAAAGACCACCAAACGGGTCTATCAACTCGCCGAACCTCTCCTTGTTCAGGCATACGGCCAAAGCATTGATCGTAAAATCACGGCGATTCTGGTCATCCTCCAGCGTGCCGTCTTCTACGTGCGGCTTACGGCTGTCGTGGCTGTAGCTCTCCTTACGGGCACCCACAAACTCTACCTCCTGATCACGGTATTTCACCTGCGCCGTACCGAAATTGCGGAAAACAGACAGCCGGGCTCTCGTGCCCAATATCTCCTTGAGCCGGCTTGCCACCTTGATGCCACTACCCACCACCACCACATCAATATCATTCGACGGCCGTTCCAGAAACAAGTCGCGCACATATCCACCCACCACATAGCACTCCAGCCCTAAGCTGTCAGCTGCTTCGGAGATGTGATGAAAGATATCCTGATCGAGAAGTTGTGCCAGATCGGCATTACTCAGTTGTCGCATGATGATTGATGTTCGTATATAAATTGAATGCAAAGGTAAGGATAATTCGCTATTCACAACGCATAATTCACCTTTTTTACTGGTAAGGAAGGGTATAGATTGGGGCAAAAAAGAAAAAGTAGGAACTTAAAAAAGCAAAAGATGCCCTTTTGTTAAGGAGTTAGAGGAGGAGTTAGAGGAGGAGTTAAGAGAGTCCTCCCCAAGCGTCTTCGAAAGAGAGGCTTAGGGAGGACATTCTTTAAATGGCGCTGAGCTGGTCTGCCACTTCATCGATGATGCGCTGGGCAAACTCTTCCATCTTCATGGTGGCCTGCTCGCCGCCGCCTTGCTTGCGCATGGATACGAGGCCGTCGGCAGCCTCCTGTTCGCCCACGATAATCATGTAGGGCACGCGCTTGAGTTCGTTATCGCGAATCTTGCGCCCCACTTTCTCGTTGCGGTCGTCGATGTAGGCACGCACATCGCGCGAATCAAGATACTGCTGCACACGAACGGCATAGTCGTTATATTTCTCCGAGATAGGCAGAATGGCCACCTGATCGGGCGTGAGCCACAAGGGGAAGTGACCGGCGGTGTGCTCGATGAGTACGGCGGTGAAACGCTCCAGCGAACCGAATGGTGCGCGGTGAATCATCACCGGCGTCTCCTTAGAGTTGTCCTCGGCAGTATATTCCAACTTAAAGCGCTGCGGTAGATTGTAATCTACCTGAATGGTACCAAGCTGCCAGCGACGGCCAATGGCATCCTTGACCATGAAATCGAGCTTAGGACCATAGAAGGCCGCTTCGCCAATCTCCTCCGTAGCCTTCATACCTTTCTCACGGCAGGCTTCGCGGATGGCGTTTTCGCTCTCCTCCCAGATGTCGTCGGAGCCGATGTATTTTTCGTTGTCCTTAGGATCGCGGAGCGAAATCTGCGCCTCGTAGTTGTCGAATCCGAAGGTGTGGAACACCTTCTGAATGATGTCGATCACGTTTTCAAACTCTTTCTTCACCTGATCACGACGCACATAGATGTGAGCATCGTCCTGCGTGAACGTGCGAACACGGGTGAGGCCGTGCAGTTCGCCGCTCTTCTCATAACGAAACACGGTGCCGAACTCTCCGATGCGGAGGGGCAGATCCTTGTAAGAACGGGGCTTACGTGCGAAGATCTCACAGTGGTGAGGACAGTTCATAGGCTTAAGCATGTACTCCTCATCCTCCTCAGGGGTATGGATGGGCTGGAAAGCGTCCTTGCCATAGTGGGCATAATGACCGGAGGTGATATAGAGATTCTTGCCGCCGATGCACGGGGTGATCACTTCCTGATAGTTGTAAGGCTTCTGCACCTTGCGAAGTAGCTCCTGAAGGCGAAGGCGCACTTGAGTGCCTTTGGGAAGCCAGATGGGAAGCCCCTTGCCCACACGGTCTGAGAACATGAAGAGTTCCATCTCCTTGCCAATCTTGCGATGATCGCGCTTTTTGGCCTCTTCGAGCATGACAAGGTATTCGTCGAGCATCTTCTTCTTGGGGAAGGTGATGCCATAGATACGGGTCAGCTGGTCGCGCTTGGCGTCGCCACGCCAGAAAGCACCGGCCACGCTGGTAATCTTGATGGCCTTGATAGCCCCCGTGCTCACAAGATGCGGACCACGGCAGAGGTCGGTGAACTTGCCCTGTGTGTATGTAGAGATTGTGCCGTCTTCGAGATCCTCGACGATATGCTCCACTTTATATTCCTGCCCATCGGCAGTAAACTCCTTCACGGCATCGGCTTTAGACACGTCACGACGCACCACAGGTTCATCACGCTTGGCCAACTCGCGCATCTTTTCCTCGATTTTGGGGAAGTCGTTCTCAGAAATGCTCTGCCCATCGGCCGGCATGACATCATAGAAGAATCCGTTCTCGATGGCCGGGCCGAAACCAAACTGGATGCCGGGATAAAGCTCTTGCAGAGCCTCGGCAAGGAGGTGTGCCGACGTGTGCCAGAAGGTGTGCTTGCCTTCTGCGTCTTCAAACTTGTAGAAAACAATCGTGGCATCCTCGTTGATAGGGCGGTTGAGCTCTCGTGTCTCACCATTGATCCCGCAAGATACAACGTCGCGGGCGAGAGCCGGTGATATGCTCTCTGCGATTTGAAAGCCGGTTACGCCCTGCTCGTACTCACGAACGGAGCCATCCGGAAATGTGATTTTAACCATGTTACAAATTAGTTTTATTTAAATCACTACAAAATTACTACTTATTTTCAGACCTAACCACTTTTCCGGGAGTTATTTTATCTTATCCGGCATAATGACATCAATATTGCCTTAAACGCTTCAAGAATACAAAAAGGCACCTTGACGATAGCCTGAATCATCGTTTTGCCGCCGCCATCAAGCGGAAACGGCGACGTACGACGTTCGGTGTACGTGCGTACGACGTTCGGTGTATGCGCGTACGGCGTTCG
>CAUTTP010000068.1:0-16578 GCA_963541305.1 uncultured Prevotella sp. | reverse complement strand
CCTTAATAATCCTGTAAGATAAAACAGATATACCGTTTTCCGCAGTCTATTTGTGAAAAAACAGCGAAAAATGTTGCAACTTATTACTTTAAATCCTATCTTTGCAATATCCCCCGTGAACCATCTATCTCAAACAAAGATGACAGGAGAGACTTAGAACAACACATAATTCCATTAACTCAAACTACACTGACATGAAAAATCAACTGTGGCTCTTCATCGCCCTACTACTCCTTACCCCCGCCTGCCTTCGTGCACAGAGTGTGCAGACCATGAAACTGGATAGCATGGCATCGAAACTTTTTGCCGATGAGAACTTCGAGAAATCGCTGGAGGTACGTCAGAAACATCTGGATGCATTGAAGAATGAGGTGGGTGAAAAAGACTCGGTCTACATCACAAGCCTCATCCAACTGGCTAAATGCTACTATCGTGTGAACCAAATGGACAAGACTTTGGAGACTGCCCAACGCGTGGTGGATCTCTATGGCGCCAACGTGAGCCGCGAGGACAAGCAGTATGCGTATGTGCTCGACAACCTCGCATTGTATCAGAGCGCAAGCAAGAGATTCGCCGAAGGACTCAAAAATGCAGAGCAGGCGCTGGCATTATACCAGCGATTTAATGAGCAAGACCATGACATCGCAGTAATATATTTGCATGTGGCGGAGCTGGCACACTATAATGGCGACAATGCCAAAGCCATACGCCACGAGTTATTGGCACTCAACGTATTGAGAAATCTGTATGGCGAGCATTCAAAAGAATACACGGAAGAGGCTCCTTACCTTCAAAAATACTATGAAGCCAACGGGGAAACCGCCAAAGCGAAGGAGCTCGGGGCACAAATCGAGAAGTTGAAGAAAGAGACAGAGCAGGGTATAGTCGACCTGCCGAAGCCCATGGAGTTTACCTCGGCCGCTGTGGCACACGACCATAACCGTGATGCCCTGCGCTGCATAGAGTTTTATCTGAATCATTACCTCACCGCCGACAACATGGATGATGCCGCTCAATATATCTTCAATTGGACGCAGGCATCAGATGAATGCCATGTGGTGATGGGTGAAAACGAGACTAAATTAGCTGTCAACGAGAAGAGTTTCCCATATCATATTGCCTATCGCGCTGCTGTCGGACGTTACGTTTTAACCACCGGAAATACCGATTTTCTCATCGATACCTTTAAACAGGCAATGATAGACGTGCTGAATTTCTATCAAGCCAACAAGCAATATACGGGCAATGTGAAATACTTGGAACAGTATATCAAAGCTTACGGGAAGGGCATGGACAAGCTGGAGGCGTTGCTGGAAAAGAACTTCCCCGGAAAACTTACGGAAGAAATGATTGAGCGAATGAGGAGAGGAGAAAAGGTAAAAGTGGAGAAATAAACGCTTTACTTAGAACAAAGGATAAAAGCCATTACTTAGCGCCTGATGTATAGCCCGCCCATCAGACATTTGGCTTTTATTCTTTTTATACCCTTACACTTCTATTCTCTTTATCCTCCTTACTCTTTTATTCCATTTCTTCCGCATCCTCATTAGCATTTATCACATCACATTGGGCGGGCAGTCATCTTTTTCGCTACCCCAAACGGTATTTGGCCGTGCACCCATCACAAAGCGGAGGGTACCGCCGCGGGTGATCATATCGTGCGAAATATGGGTCTTGGTATAAGGCTGCCCATTCCATGTGGCGCTCTGAATATAGATATTCCCATCTGACACCCCTTCGGCTTCAATCACAAGATTACCTACTCGTGCATACTCAAACGCCGGCGTACCGATGATATAATATGGTGCAGCAGGACAAACCGGATAGAATCCGAGCATGGAGAATATGTACCATGCGCTCATTTGCCCCGCATCGTCATTGCCGGAGAGACCGCCCGGCACGTCGAGATATTCGGTTTTGAGGATGTGATGCACCAGTTGTTGGGTCTTCCACGGCTGTCCTGCCCATGCGTACATGTAGGGAATCTGGTGGCAAGGCTCGTTGCCGTGCCAATAGAACCCCTCACCCGGTTTCTCCCCCCGACCCTCCCCGGTGGGAGAAGGAGCACCAATGCCGAACAGTATATTGAGCTTAGAGATGAAAGAGGAGCGTCCGCCCATCGCCTCTATCAGCCCATAGACATCATGGGGCACATAGAAACTATAGTGAATGACGGCACCTTCGGTGATAAACGGCACCCGATCGGTCAGGTCTCGGTTACCGAGCCATTTGCCGTTTTGATGGCGGCCGTCTGCCCATCCCATATTCGGATTGATGGCGTTGCGCCAGTTGCCGGCACGTTTGACAAGTTTCTGATAGTCGGTTGTCTTTCCCAACGCCTTCGCCAATTGTGCCAGACAGTAGTCGTCGTAGGCATACTCAAGCGTACGCGACACCTGCTCGTGGGTATGAAAAGCCTCCAACACCGAGTCTTCCATAGGGATATAGCCATACTTCAGATAGCTCTTCAACGCACGGCGACCCATTCCATTCTTATATTCTTCAAAAGTCTTGGGGCTTTCAAACGCATTTTTGCGCAGTCCTTCGTATGCCTTTTCATAGTCGAAACTGCGGTTACCCTTCACGTATGCGTCTGTCAAAGCCGATGCCGCATGGTCGCCAATCATAGCCGCAGTATAGGAGTTCCAGCATGGGAAGATGGGCATCCATCCGCCTTCGACATACATATCGGCAAGGCTTTGCATCATGCCATCCGTCAGGCGAGGCGCAATGATATTGAGGAGAGGCAACTGGGCACGGTAGATATCCCACATGGAAAAGTCACCGTAAAAAGGATATTTCCGTGCGGAAGATATAAGGGTGGAGGGGCTGTGACCGGTGGAGGATGCGGTTTGCCCGAACTTCGGGTACCTCCCATCTACATCACTGATGACATGCGGCAGGAAACTTGCACGATACAAAGCACCGTAAAACTGATTTTCCTTAGCCTTATCGGCTGATGACACTTCTATCGTTTGCAGCCGCTTCTGCCATATACTGTCGAGAGAGAGGCATGTGCCGAGGAAGTTCCACGCGGGAATCTCTGCATTAAGGTTGCGCCACGCACCATCTAAATCGGTAAAGCTCGATGCCGCTTTGGCCAGCACCTGTTCGCCGGTACGCACGTCGAAGGTGACATAAGCCACCGTGTCTTTCACGCCAAACTTCTTAATAGGCCGCTCAAACTGCACCACATACCACCCGCTGAAGCCGGCCGGCTCGCCCCATCCCTGATAGATGCGGTGCACAGGATTATATCCCCAGATGCAGTTGCGCACAGTATCGACGGCCACAAAGCCCTCTTTCTCGTCGCTGTTCGGGTTGACAACGATGTGCATAGTGCCATCCTGACATGCCGTGAAACGGAAGATGGCACTGCGGCTGCGTCCTGTCATCTCTGCCTGCAAATGCTCGTCGGGCAGCGTAACGGAATAATAATAGGGATGAGAAACCTCATCATCATGACTGAAGCGGGAGGCTCGCACGCCGGGTTTGAGCCGCAACTCACCCATCAGAGGCATCAATGTGAACGAGCCGTAGTCTTGCGTGCATCCCCCCACCAGCCAATGGCTGTTGCGGAACCCCTGCAACTTCTCGTCCTTATAATAATAAGGTGCGATACATTTCAACTCCGTGTCTTGGGTTTGGGGCGTCCAAAAGTTCATGCCATGCGGCTCCAGTACGGCCGGAATGGTCTGTCCGTGCTCTTCCGAGCCCTTGCCATAACGACCCGCCGCCATCGTTACGGCATAGTCGGTGCCCACCATCGTGTTGATGGAACGCACATGGTCCTGCCATTGCCGGGTGGCGAGATAATGCGCATACGCCGCCTTCAGTTGCAGCCAAGCATAATAAGCCACGCCCTGCTCCTGCAAGACAGCCGACAATCCTGACAGACGGATAGGCTTTTCGTTGAGGTAAAAACTAACGATGACATCCTCGTTTGTCCTGCGGTAGAATATCATCTGGAGGTTGGCAGCCATCGGAACAATCTCGTCGAGCGCCTTGCCGAATGGGGAAGAGGCGTTCAGCAGACTGAGAAGCCGGTAAAGCGCGGTATCGTGACCAAAACGCAAGTCGGCTTTAGGCGTACCGTTGGCAATGGCTTCATCGGCTTCGTCCACGATGTTCTGCCACAAATTGGCCGCACACTGAGCCGGCACACCATGATTGCGGGCATCGATTCCATTCTGCAGATGCATGCGCTCACAATTCTGCTCATACACCGCCTCTATCTCTTCATGTGTAAAAATGTCGAAAAGCGACACATTCAAACCCTCGATGTCCTGCATATCGGAGGCGATGGTATGCAGTTCGGTAAGCAACTTGGCGGGATGCTCGACCTGCGAAGGGTCTCTGAACAGGTTGGCAACAAAACGATCGGGCGATACGCGCAAAGGCACATTGCCGGTCTCTTTCTGCAACAACAGCAGGTCGGGGGAGTCATAACTCATCCACTTCATATCGGCAGAATCGGTAAACGTCGATACGTTCAGCATCGGGGCGCTATTCTTCCACTCATTCACAAACGCCTCCATACTCTTTCGACAACGCCCCACGACGCTCGAACGGGCATCTGCCGAACCGCTCTTGAGCAATGCCGGGAAGTGTTGCAACATTCTCGCGGCGATGCCTCGTTGCTGCTTGGCACCGAGCGACGTGAGCCTGCCGCCATTACCGCGTGCGTTCTCCCACACCTTGAGCATCCGCTTACGCACACTCTTGCCTGTCTTGGTAAGGTTTCTTTCGTCGGCAAACTGCGCCAATACCCATTCATAGCGATTGTCATGGGGCAGCCAGCGCGAGCCGTGACGGCCGTAATGACTGATATAAAAGGCTGTGTAGCCCGTAGGCGCCGCCGCAAACATATCGGTCTGCGGAACCTGATAAGCGTAATAGACACCCCCCATCTGCTCATTGCTTTTCTGAGCAAACGCAGCGAGAGCAAACAGCACGTAGAGTAAAAAGACGACAGGTTTCTTCATTTTTATCATGTATCAATATTGTCCTAAACATTTCACGAACACTGGGAAAACACCCTGACGGTGCCTTCAGACCGTTGCTTCGTCCTCGCCATCAGGTGGAAACGGCCACGTATGGCGTTCGGTGTACGTGCGTATGGCGTTCGGTGTACGTGCGTACAGCGTTCGACGTACGTGCGTACGGCGTTCGGTGTACGTCGTCGTCAGAGCGAAGAACGACGATGAGACGGGTATGAAGGGAGTGACGCGACATGCCAATCGATGCCCAAAAGATTGTTTTGCATCCTCATCACAAAGGGCAGTTCAGCTTGCAGACTGATCCACATCTCCGTGTTATCTACATCCGCCTTCACATGGATAAGACTGTCCGTGCGGTCTTGCTCACGCCATGTGATGCCGTTATAGACAAACGAATGTCGGCTCAGAAGACGGTTCAGCGCATCTTTTGAAATAAACAGGAACGTACCGTCGCACCGATAGCGGGCTCCCGGCTTCTGCGGACTATCCCAGCAGAAACCCACGGCACGCTCGGCAACGTGGCGCGGAATGCGGTAGAGACAGCCGTTGCAGGTGAGTTGCAACGTGTCGCCCGCCCATCGGTACCCCACAGACCACGTACGGTATTGGCGGTTGAGGGTGAAGACCACGGCGCCATCCCCGGCTCCTTTCAAAGGAGGGGAGCCTGCAACACTTCCGACGGAGGGTGCGGTAAGCTGCTGCGTATCTGCGATTCTAACCGGATTAAACGTGAGATAGTGTGCGCCGGCCTCCCCATCCCCACCTTCGGAAGGGAGTGTAGGGGCCGTAACGCCTGAGCACACCGGATATTTTCCCATCATCGCCCATATCAGCCAGCTCGACATCGCACCGCTGTCGTCATTGCCGGGCAGTCCGGCGGGCGTATCGGAAAAGTTCGCGTTGATAATATGGGAGACGCGAGCCTCGCTCAAATCGGGTCGACCGATATAATGATACAGATAAGGTGTGAGAAACGAAGGCTCGTTATCCACATTGTAATGCCCATTGTCGAAGAACGTGTCAAGGCGTTTGCGGAAAGCCTCCCTGCCTCCGCAAAGCGCTATCAACCCCGGAATGTCATGCGGAACGCTCAGCGAATACTCCGCCGAGAGCGCCTCATAGAAAAACGTCTCCCACCAAGGCAGATACCACGGAGCTACTTTTGTATCGGGCGCGTAGGGTATCTGCGGATGATAAACCTTAGATTTGCCCCACGGCACGGAGTCGAGCCATCGCCCCTGCGCATCCTTGGGCATGATGAATCCACGCATACCCTGCCACTCGTAGTCGGCTCGCCACAGATTCTTCCAGTTGGCAGAGCGTGCCGTATATTTCTCGTAAAGCTCCTGATGCCCCAGCCCGCGAGCCACCTGCGCGATGCACCAGTCGTCGTAACTATACTCCACGGTGCGCGTACCGGCACGCGGAATGCCGTAGGGCAGATAGCCCAACGTGTTATATTCTGCGATTCCGCCACGACCTTCGGCCTCATCATCGGCGGGCGCAACCTCCGCATCCTTGATCATAGCCTGCAAGGCAAGTTCGTAGTCGATGCCTTTCAGCCCGCGTGCAAAGGCATCGGCAATGACCACTTCGGCATTGGAGCCGCCCTGCGTACGCCCGTTGCTGTCGCCGCTTCGGGCATCGGGCATATATCCCTCGTGCTCGTAAATGGCGAGAAGCGCATTGATCATATCGACAGCCCGGTCGGGATAATAGTCCATGAGCAAGGGGAAAGAAGTGCGATAGGTGTCCCAGATGGCATAGAAATCATCGTAATATGCCCCGCCTTGCCACTTCGGATTCTCACCTGTCTTATCCACCGGCATGAGCAGCGTGTGGTAAAGCGCGGTGTAGAACATCCGCATCTCCTTATGCGTACCCTTGTATGCCACTTTGGCCAGCATCCGTTCCCATGCGTTACGGGTCTCAGCAAGCTGCCGGTCGAAATCGTTTGCAACAATGTTGCGACGTGCCTGATCGGCAGAGATATAGGATATGCCTATCTTGATACGGGTTTCTTTCGTATTTAATCGGGCGATGACAAACGTCTGCGCGGGCTTAGCCTTACCTGTATCGGAGATTGCCGTATTCGCGCCCGACGCGGGTATTTCCTGCAAAGGGTTGTCACTCTGCAACGAGAAATACACCGTATATGCACCGCCATTGTTCCAACCGCCACGAATCGTAGTCCATCCGCACAGTTCATGAGTGCCGACGGCCTCTATATGAGAATCTACATACTGCTGCGTCTCACGCTTATCAGGAATAGTATCCATCCCCAAGAATGAGGCAACATCCACCAACAACGCATCCGCCCCGCTGAAACGATAAAACGCACAACGCTCTGCCGTAGTGATTTCCGTACGGATTCCATTATCGTACGTACAGGCATAATAACCCAATTCCGCCTTTTCCGACTTGCGCCTGTATGCGTAAACAGGTACCGGAGTGACGGTTCCATCGGGCAAAAGCAATCCCGTGCTGCTCGGACGATCTCCTTTTCGTATGGGCTGAATGAGAATATTGCCGTATTTCTGACCGCCTCCCGTACCGCTGACATGCGTCTGCGAGAATCCCTTCACTTTCTCGGGCATCGGAGCCCAGCCTGCATTGGGCATGACGACTGCATCGGGAGCGGGCTTTACCATACCGAATGGCATACTCGGACCAACGAACACGCGACCCAATCCCTCACTTCCGATATAGGGATCAACATAGCGTGCGAGCAACTGTGCCGTACCATTGATAGTCCATAACAATGCTGAGGCAAGCAAAAGGGCTCTGTATAGATGCCGTTTCATCGTACTCTATAAATATCTTGGGGTGTCACATTCTCATAAACATCATTGCGCACATCCTCCGTCACAAATGCCGGGCGGAAGTCGTCGGCCGCCAATCTCAGGGTGACATCCTTAAAACGGATGCCATCCACATGCCGCAGATAGAAGCCGTAGGCCGGCAATTCACCAAACATAGAAAACTCGGGGTACTTCTCCACCTGCTCCGGCACATCACCTGCACGCCACAAGGGCATATAAGCCATGCCTCTGGTTGCCCGGCCGGGGTATTCTATCTCCACATTTTCTATCGTTACATTCTCAATCCTATTGCCGGGAATGCCACACACGCTGCTGGGAAAGGGGTTGTGAAAAAAATCTACTTCGGGACCGCGCAGATCGTAATCCTCATCCGGTCGGCCAAAAGGAATCCGACAATAGAGATTCCTGATGGTTACGTTCTTAATGCAACCCTTACGGTCGCCTGCACGTTGACCAAGCCGAATGAATATCGCATTGCCCGTGTTCACGGCATGGATGTCATGCACATAGATATTCTCAATCTGTGCTCCATCCACACTTTCGATAGCTATGGCGGAGCGAAAGGTGTCTTTGATGCGTATGTTATCGATCTCAATATCACGGAATGCACCCCACGAGCCGGTGCCAAACTTCACTGCACTGGCACTGCTGATGACATCGCAATCGGTGATCCGGATATTCTTATTACCGCTACCGACATGGTATGACTTCAGGCAGATGCCATCATCGGCAGCATTGATACGGCAGCCTCTCACCATCACATACTTGCAATCGGTCAGGTCGATGCCGTCATTGTTCCAATAAGCACGATTGAGAATGTCGAGATTCTGTAAAATCATATTGCGACAGCGGTCGAAAGATAATCCCCAGTTGGCACTGTTCTGGCATCGTATGCCCTCTATCCGCACGTTATCACATCCGGAAAAGAAGAAGAGCTTAGGACGAAGAAGCTCGCTGGGGCGCTGTCGGCGCACGTTGTAATGGGCATCGACATATTCGCCCGTATGATGCAGACTGTCTGCATTGAGAGCCAATTGCAGTCCGTCGCCGTCAATCAATCCCTCTCCCGTGATACATATATGTGTGGCATCATGAGCCACAAGCAACGCCATGCTGGCATTATCTGCCCGAGAATCGTCACCGCTCGCATCCGAAATGAGTGACATGTAATGATAGGGATTGGTAGAGCCAAGCAGTCGGGCTCCCTTTTCGAGCCTCAGTGTCACACCGGACTTCAGCTCCAAACTCCCCGTGAGATACGTCCCCGCATCAATAACCAGCGTACCCCACCCCCGCTTATTGATTCGGTCAATCGCCTGCTGCAGGGCTTCCGTACAGAATGTTCGGCCATCAGCCTTAGCTATGAAATCTTTGGTATGGATGGTTAGATACTTACCTCTTACCACCGAACGAAACACTTCGGGACGGTCAAGATTCACGAGGTCGGCTCCCTTATCAATAACCAACTGAAACTGTGAGGTGTCATCCTCCTGACATGCTGCCATGATCTTGATGCCATTCCTATGACAGTAATCCTTAAATTCGTTAGTAATTAACTGCGGTGCAATCTCCACGTATGAAGGTTTGCAGATGGTTTGCCAATATTTCAGCCGCTCCACGCCATCCGCATTCACCTTTATCTTCATCTCTGGAGCTATGCTTAGAAACTCACGAAGCATCTCTTCATCGGCAAACCAGAAGAAACTCTTACCGGCAAAACCTTTCTCGCGAACAAGTTTTACGAGCAATGCTAACGGCGTGCCACGCTTCACATCAAAGAAAACATTCGCTTTTCCACGAAGATGATCCAGCATTTCGGCTATTGTGGATACTGGGGTATGGACATATTTCGACGAGAACCAACTGCCCGCATCCAACAGCCTCACCTCTGAAGAAGGCATATCAGCCAACCGCCCCTTGCCATTAGTAGTACGATCGAGCGTTTCATCGTGAAGGTTGAAGAGCACGTCATCTTTCGATGGCCTCACATCCACCTCGATCCACGTAGCCCCATATATCAATGCCGAATCGGTCGAAGCAATCGTATTCTCCGGTGCCAATGCATTGGCACCGCGATGCACCACAATGTCAATGGCATAGAAGGGAACAACACGAAGGATAAGTAGGGTGATAAAAATGATATACTTCTTCATTACATAACGTATTTCTCCGGCAATACATCGAAATGAGAAACTTGTGCTGTCTCCACTCATGCTGCCATTTTAGACTGCGTTAGCAGAAGACCGCACAAGTCTCCACGGTAAAAAATGTTGTTGTTAGGAACTACTCCATATTTCTATATCAATATCCCGGATTCTGCTTCCAGCTCGTATTCAAGTCTAAAGCACTCTTATGAATGGGGAATATACGACGGGTCTTCTCAAAGTTAGCCCCCGGGAAACCTTTGTAATGGGGGAAATACTCATCCTCGTAATGACCGAAGCGAATCATGTCATTGCGACGCCAGTTTTCATCAAAGAACTCACGGCCACGCTCCTCATAAATGTCATCCAGCGATGGCTCGCTGGTGATGGTAGGAGCATTCACGTAGGAACGTATCTGATTGAAGAGCGACATAGCCGTCTCGCCGTTTGTGGCCGTACCGCCACGGGCGATTGCCTCTGCCTTTGTCAGCAGGATGTCGGCATAGCGGAAGATTGGAACATCGTTAGACTGGTTGCGGCCATTTTTATAATCGTCATTCTTCACAAACCATTTCACCGAACGGTAACCTTGACGCCATCCGTTCAGATTGTCACCCACATCAATGGTCGCATCTTGCGTAACCAGCGTAATATCCTTGGTCAATACCAGCGGTTCACCATTTCTGTTCAAGGCTACGGTGGAGGTAGGCAAAAGCGTCGTGGGATCATACACATATACCGTGTCACCAATCACGCAGTTGTTGCGCTCGTCTCCCACCAGATGAAAGAGGCTGGAACACTCCGGCGTCATGGTCATATAGCCACCGCCCGCATTAGACAAGGTCTCGCCGTAATAGCTGGGTGACATACTCTTGATATCCTTGTAGGAATGCGAACGCCCATATTGCATACCCGTGGCATCATAAGTGTCATAAGGCATCACGTAGATGAAGTCCTCTACGTTCAGGTCTGTGTTGTTAGGCGCAAACTTGAAGCGATAGGCCATTGAACCCAGATTGAACTTGCCGGAACTGATGATCTCGTCACACACGGAGATGCAATCATTCAGCTTTGCGTTCGTCGCTGTCGACGCGTCATACTGATCCACAGAGGTAGCAGTATAGACAGGCCAGTTAATATAGAGTTTGGCCAGCAATGCTAATGCCATATACTTGGAAGGTTTGCCGTAGTTGTCACCATTCACATCCTCGGGTAACTTATCCTTGATGGCCAGCAGCTCGCTCTCAATGTAGGCAGCAACATCAGCCCGCGGCTGACGATCGCGGATATCTATGCCCTCTACAGTCTCATCGATGATTGGGGCATCGCCCCAGCAGTCCATCATCACAAACGTGAAGTAGGCACGCATGGCACGGGCAGCAGCCACATACTTCTCCGCCGCATCACTATTTATCACCTCATTGGCTTTCACCACGCCCTCTCCAAGCACGCCCATCCAGTCAATAGTGGCATCTTCATAGGCATAGTCGTGCAGACTGGGGTGGGCGTAAGCATACGAATCCACCCAGTTGCCACTGTATGACACGGCCGTAAATTCATCGCTTGACAATGCCATGGCCTCCATGAAACGACGCCCCATGCAATCTCTCATTTGGAAATAGATGTTGGCCATCTTTGCCTCTACAGCTGCCTCACTACTCGGATATTCCGTATATTGCGATTCTACCGGTACATGCAGATCGGTACATCCCAAAGTCAGTAGCCCCAATCCGGCTGCCAAAAAGCTCTTTATATTTGTCTTCATATCTTATACCTTTATTAAATTAGAAGTTCACCTTAACACCCAAGAGGAATGTGCGGGTATGCGGATAGTTACTCCAACGATAATCCACACCCGGATCGATGCCGCCGAGATTTACCTCCGGGTCAAGACCGCTATAACCGGTAATCGTAAACACATTGTTGCAGGTCGCATACAGCTGCAAACTCTGGATCCAGTCATCGAAGTGCTTGAAAGTATAGCCGATGGTCAGGCTCTGCAAACGCAGGTAGCTGCCATCTTCGATGAAACGATCAGAAGGAATGTTCGACAGATTGTCGGTCGCAGGACGATCGGTGATAAACTCCCTCAACACGTTTTTGCCGCCGGCAAAGAAGTCGGGAGCGGTATAGTGAGCACGTGTACCATTATAGATGTCATTGCCAAACACACCCGTGAAGAACAATGAGGCATTCCAGTTTTTATAATTCAGCGTATTATTCCAACCTAAGGTCAGGTCAGGTTGTGCATTACCCGTGATGGTGCGGTCCTTATACTCCGGCGAGTTAGTCACCTCACCCGTACGCGCACCGGTATCGGCATCACGCACATAGTAGGTTGCCTTGCCGTTATCATCATATCCGGCAAACTCGTATGTATAGAATGTACCGATGGGCTGTCCCTCCATGATACGCTGCGTATAGCCATTGGCCGACACACCGGCCACGCGAGGATCACCCTGAGCGAAGGTAGATGTCTGATACAGGTCGTTCGATAACTTGTCTACCCTATTCATGTTGTGCGAGAGGCTCAATGTCGTGTTCCAAGTGAAGTTTTTGTTCCTGACGGCAGTAGCATTGATAGAAAACTCCACACCCCTATTAGTAATCTCACCCACATTGGCAGAAATCGTGCTGAAGGGATAGATGAATGAAGACACGGGGTAATTCCAGATCAGATCCTTCGTCTTCTTATTGTAAAACTCCAGCGAACCGTTGATGCGACCGTTCCACAATGCGTAGTCAATACCGATGTTCAGCATGCCCGTACTCTCCCACTTCAAGTCTTCATTGGCCAGCTTGGTGGCACCGAGCGTAGCCCAAGTATTACCGTTATAGGTAAACACCGACCCTGTAGCGCCGTATGTGCGCACGGCGGCATAGGCACCGAAGCCGAGGGCATTACCACTGACGCCATAACCCACACGGAGCTTCAGGTTAGAGAAGAGCTTCTGAGTCTTCATGAAATTCTCCTCCGTCAGGTTCCATGCCACACTCGCCGAAGGGAATGTACCCCATTGGTGACCCTCGCCAAACACTGACGAACCGTCACGACGGATTGTGGCCTGCAGCATATACTTGCTGTTATAAGAATAGCTCACACGACCATAGAAAGAGATGTTGCGTACGGTCTCTTTCGTACCGCTCTCCACTGCCGACATACCGTCAATGGCACCGGCGTAGGTCAGGTTGTTCCACTTCAGGTCATCATCAAAGAAGTTGTGCACCGTCAGTCCGAAGCCGTCGTTCGACACCTTCTCCTCCCATGAGTAACCGGCCATCAGTGCCAGCTTGTGCACGTCATTGAAAGTCTTGTCATAGTTGCCGTAGGTCTCAAACGAATGGGCATGTCCCAGATAGGTATTGCGGTTGGCACGACCGTTATAGTCGCTTATACCATCCAACTGCGTGTTGTGACTGTTATAATAGCTGTATGTGCTTTGGTTGTTACTGAATGAGTAGTTGGCTGTCCACGAGAGACCTTCCATGATGGTCAGCGTAGCCTTGCCAATAAACTGCATACGCTTGTATTGGGTCTCGGAAGTATCCTCATAGATCATCGACAGCGGGTTATAGTTGTTGGAGCCGGAGCCTGACGACCATGAGCCGTCAGCATTGGTGACGGGAAGCGTCGGGTTGAAGTAGTTCATGGCATCGAGCACCGATGCGCCGTCCACACCGCTGGGCACGCCGATGTGCTTGCCATACATGGCGTTTACACCCACCGACACATCAAGATGATCTTTCAGCAGTTTGCTGCTCACCAGCGAGCGGATATTCAGTCGGTTCATGCTTGAACCTTTCACTACACCCTCACGGTTGATATAGTTGGCGCTGGCCATGTAAGTGGTTTTGTTGGCACCGCCATTGATCGAGATGTTGTGGTTATGGCTCACGCCCGTACGGAGCACCTCATCCTGCCAGTCTGTGCTGGCACCGCCGTCGTAAGCATAAGACAGGCCGTTGGCCTTCACATAGTTGCGAATGTCTTCTGCCGTAGCCATGTCCAGCGTATTGCTCACGCAATCGAAGGCCACATAGCCCGAATAGGTCACATTCGTACGCTCCTGTCCGCGCTTGCCGCTCTTGGTAGTGATAATAATCACGCCGTTGGCTGCCTTCGAGCCGTAGATAGCCGTAGCCGTGGCATCGCGCAGCACATCGATACTCTCAATGTCGTCGGGGGCTACCATAGAAATGTCTACACCGGGAATGCCGTCGATTACATAGTAAGGTGACATGGCATCACCCGTACGCAGGGAAGACGCTCCACGAAGGGTCATCGAGGGCGAGCCGTTAGGGTCGCCAGTGGTAGTCACCACCAGTCCGGGCACCTTGCCTTGCAGCATGCTGGCTGCATCGGTAAAGACACCCACATTGAGGTCTTCGGCCTTAATGGTCGTGATGGATGAGGTCACGTCCTTGCGGCGCATCGTGCCATAACCCACCACCACCACTTCGTTCAGCATGGCATTGTCTTCTTTCATCTGCACGCTCTGCCCCGGGGTAATCATCTGATCCTGATAGCCCACATACGAGATTTTCAACAAGGCATTGGGCTTGGTTGTCGTCAAAGTGTAACGACCATCCGCATCGGTCACCGTGCCATTGGTCGTTCCCTGCTCTATGACCGTCACACCGATGAGCGGCTCACCATTGGCATCGGTGATCACGCCACTCTTCTGGCTTTGAGCCATAGCTACCGTACTACAAAACAAAAAGGAGGCGACGAACAGCGCTTTCTGCATACCTACCTTCATTCGGCTTTGTACATTTCGCATAATAGTTAAAGTTTAAAGGTTTATAATTTTTCAATGTTATATCAGGGTGATTGTGGGGCGTCAGAGGTGATTGCAGAGGGTTATCTCACGATTTCCACGTCAGGCTTGCAGTCTCTGATGTTCATTGTGCCTACGTCCTTACCGGCCGTCTCCACGAAACCTTCACCTTTGCGTGGACGTAGGTCGAACACCTTATTATTATAATCGGTCGTGCGCACGCGACGCATGCGTACATTATTAAAGTACACGTTGTTCACCTTGCCCGGCTCATCGCCTCCCACGAAGCACCCGTTCTCACTGGTGGCAAAGATATCGGTGAAGTAGATGCGGCTCACCTCACCACAGCGTCCTTGTGTCTCGCCCTTGGGAAATCGCCAGTTGGCATCCTTGTGGTTGCCGTCGGCACGCGGGTAACTCGTCACATAGATTGGCTCTGCCTTACCCCACCACACGTCGCTCCACAGGCGGCAGTCCATGATGATGTTGGAGAACGACACGTCAGTCACCGTACCTTCATCGCGGTTCTGGATACCCAGCCCGCGGTTGCTGGCAGTGATGACGCAATTGTCTATCGTAACGTTATAGATGGAATCCATGTTTTCCGAGCCTATCTTGACGGCGCAAGAGCGCGAGGTCATCGTGCAGTTGGTCACGGTGATGTCGTGACATGAGCCGTATTCCTCGTACTCGCGACGGTTTTTCAGGCAGATGCAGTCGTCGCCCGACGTGATGTGACAGTTGGATATGCGCACATTCTTGGAGTGGTCGATGTCTATCCCGTCGCCGTTACGAATCTTCAGATTGTTGAGCAGGTTGATGCCATCGACCACAACATCATTGCAACCGATGAGGTGCACCGTCCAGTAAGCGCCTTCGCGAATGGTAATGTCGCGTATCGAAAGATTCTCCACACCGATGAGTGTCAACACATGCGGACGCGGATCGAAAGCCGTGGTGGGCTTCAACTCGTAGCTGTCGTGCAATTCGGCACCCATAAACTTCACGCCATTGCCATGAATGGTACCCATGCCGGCAATGCGCAGATTACTGATGTCTTTAGCCCACAGCCACATCATACCCTCGCCCTCATTGGCACCGAAGGCGCTCTTACGATAGACCTGCTCGTCGGGATTGGCCAGCAGCGTCGCCCCGAAGTCGAGAAACAACTCCACGTTCGACTTCAGTTCCACCGGCCCCGCGAGGAATATGTGTCCTCGCGCAAAGTAGACTTGCCCGCCACCATAGGCCGAACAGGCGTCAACGGCTTTCTGTATGGCCACAGCATCATCCGTGATGCCGTCACCCTTGGCACCGCAATCCATCACATTGAAAACTCGAACCTGAGCCATTACGGACTGGGCAGACCAGAGTATAACCAAGAAAAGCAAGAAAGGGTTTCGCATTAGGTCATATTATTTTTTGATGCAAATATAGTGAAAAATTGTTATTGCTAAAACTTTTTGAGTGTTTTTCTTACTATTTTTTAAAAGAGGGACGTTCTTTTTCATAGGAGCTGAGGGAGTTAAAGGAGTTATCGCCCGCTCCGCTCGCTAAGGAGTTAAAGACAAATGGCCGACAGATGTACAGTCTAAATATCCGCAAAACTGTTCTCTCTCCCCCCTCCTCTCTCCTCTCTCCCCCCCCAATTTGTTAAGAAATCATTACAGTTTTTTCGTTCAGATTTTCGTTCATTCTAGAGCGAAAAATCGGGGTGGTTGAGCAAGATTCAGGTCGCGGGAGGTCGAAAATTTTGTGTCGGCTTCGCGATAGCTATGCTTTCGCATCGCGATAACGGCCTAATCGCAGTGCGATCTCAATGTTTTCGCATCGC
>CAUTTP010000067.1:0-16609 GCA_963541305.1 uncultured Prevotella sp. | reverse complement strand
CGAAACGCGCAAGGGAAAAGATTATTTTTTTAGGAGTTATAGTGTTTAGGAGTTATGGAGTTAAGGAGTTAAGACAACAGCTGGATAAACCACCGCAGAGCATTTTTCTCTCCTCTTTCCCCACTCCTCTCTCCTCTCTCCCCTTTAAAAACTCTTTAACTCCATAACTTCCCCTTTTTCCCTTATATGCTTTATTCTTACTACACTCTCACGTGTTTGACGTAAAGCGACGGAGATGGCTGCTTTACGCCTCGTCGTCCTTGCTTTCTTCCTTAGCCTGCGTGTCGATGGCCTTGATCTTCTGGCGCACCAGTTCGGCATCATCCTTGAGTTTCTGCACCTTACGGTTCATCTCATCCACCAGACTATTGCCTTTCTTACTGGCAATGTTGAGAAAGCCGAGGTTATTCTCGTAAGTAGTGATCTCCTGCTTGAGCTGTTCGTAGCGGCGCATCAGTCTGCCACGCTCGTTATCTATGGCGTCTTCTCCACGCTTTGCTACATTCTTGAGATTCTGCTTGAAGTTATCGAGGCGGCGGTTGGCCACGGAGATATGAAGATTGTTATAAATCTTGTCGAGAACATCGTGATACTCTTTGTAGATTTTATCTTTCTCCTTAAAAGGCACATGACCTACTTTATTGTATTCTTCTACCAACTGCTGTACTTTCTCTTGTGCATCTTCCACGGTATTCTCCACCAAATCCTTCAGTTTGGCAATGACATCCCGCTTGGTTTCCAAGTTGGCGCGTTCCTCATTGCGTGTACCCGAATTGGCCGCATTACGTGTCTCGAAAAACTTATTGCATGCCGCGAGGAAGTCGGCCCATAGCTGGTCTCCCAGTTTCTTAGGTACGGCGCCGATGGTCTTCCACTCTTTCTGCAAGGCAATGAGCTTGTCCCCGGTCGATTTCCAGTCGGTTGACTCCGACAGCTCCTTTGCTTTCTCCACCAAAGCTTTCTTTTTCTCGGCATTTTCACTGTAGCGAGCCTTCATCTCTTTGAAGAATTCGGCTTTCTTGCCGAAGAATTCGTCGCAGGTGGCACGGAAGCGCTCAAAGATTTTTACGTTCATCTTTTGTGGTGCGAAGCCCAAAGTCTTCCATTCCTGTTGTATAGCGATAATCTCTTTGGTATGCTTTTCCCAGTCGCCGGCATTCTTATTCTCCTCCTTTGCGATGGCCTCGACCTTTTCGCAAAGCTCGGTTTTCTTAGTCAGATTATCTTCTTCTTTGGCACGTAGCTCTTCGAAATGCTGCTGATGCTTCTTGTTGATGATGGTGCTGGCTGCCTTAAAACGACTCCATATCTCTTCGCGCAGTTCTTTTGCCACAGGTCCGATCTCACGATATCGTGCGTGCAGTTCCTGCAACTGGTGGAATGCACTGATGACGTCGGCCTCTTCACCCAGTCTCTCGGCCTCCTCACATAGCTTGGTCTTAATCTCCAGATTTTTCTTAAAATCGTATTCGCGCGCCTCGCGATTCAGGTTGAGCAGATCATAGAATTGCTCCACGTAGAGGTGATAGGTACGCCACACCTCGTTGGCCTTGTCTGCGGGTACGGCTTTAAGCTCTTTCCATTCCTGCTGGAGGGCTTTGAAGTCATTGAATGATTTGTTAGCCTCTTCGGGAGAAGTAGCCATCGCCTTGATCTTTTCGATGATTTCCAGTTTGCGCTTCAGGTTGTTCTCCTTTTCTTCCTCTTGCTGTTGGAATGCCTTGGCACGCTTCTCCTTGATAATCTGCATCTCCGCCTTGAACAGCGTCTCGTCGTCATCGGGTCTCACCTGATACTTCTCGGGATCACCGCCAGCCTCTATATATTCTTTCTGTTGCTGTTCACGTTCTGCGATATGAAACCTATAGAAAGTAGATTTCAGATGCTCCACCTCCTCCTTACTCGGGTTTTCCACCGTGTTGGCAATTTCCTTTATGCGGTCGAGCACCTCTTTCTTGGAAGCATACAACTTCTTAGCCGGTTCTTCAACCTCTTCTTCCTCCGTCACAGCATCATCGGCAGGGGCTTTTACCGCCTCTTCCACTGTTCCTGCAACGGCTTCTTCTGCCTCCGTTTGCACGTTTTCTACCTCAGAAGCAACTTCTGCTGCCTTTACTTCCTCTAACTTTCCCTGTTCAAGGGCATTCTCTTGAGAGTCCATCATTCCACCTTTTTAAGTTTATGAATAGGTTTTTCCATAGCCATATAGCTGTTGATTAACGGTAAGTTCAGCTATAACCGGCTTTCAAAAAATGACATTATAATATGCAAACTTAGATAAAAAAAATGTAATTGCCTAATTATTTGCACGTTTTTTCTTGTTTTTGAGCGAAACCGTTTCCCTTTGCTGGCCTGTCGGGAGAAACGCCTTCATCCGTGAAAGGAGTGTTGCGGAGATGCATAAGCGCATCAGTCATTGCTACAGCAGGCGCTTATGGCGCAGGATAATCCAGCAGAAACCACTCACGAGAAACGATATGACAAGCGCAACAGCAAAACCATAGGAACTGGTTTCCATGCCATTGACCACATTCATGCCATACAATGATGCGATAAACGTACCCGACATCATGACGATACTCACTGAGGTGAGCGTACGCATCACGGTGTTCATGTTGTTATTGATGATGCTCGAATATGTATCCATCGTCGATTCCAGAATGTCTGAATAGATGCTTGCCGTCTCGCGAGCCTGTGTAATCTCGATGCTCACGTCCTCAATCAGGTCGGCATCCAACTCGTCTACCTGCAGTTTGAACTTCAGTTTTTGCAGCAGGGTCTCATTACCACGGATAGATGTAAGGAAGTAAGTCAGAGAATCCTGTAGGCGCGACAGGCCGATAACACTTTCATTATTCACCTCATGATCCAGATTATGTTTTGCCTTTTCGATGAGGGTGTTGATTTGCTTCAGCCGTTTCAGATACCACACGGCACTCGACAGGAACAGGCGGAATATCATATCCACATAGTCGGTGAATCCCTCGCTGCGCTTCTGCTGATAGCTCACGAAGTCGATCATCATGTTAGTCTCGTAGAAGCACACCGTAATGGTCACGTCACGCTTATGGATAATACCCAGCGGCACCGTGGTATAGGGTGTCCGGCTGCGTATCTCCTTCACGTATGGAATACGCAGAATGATAAGCATCCAACCGTCATCGTACTCATAGCGTGCTCGCTCATCAGTATCGCTGATGTCACTAAAAAAGTAATCGGGTATATTAAATCTGTCGATAAGTTCTTTCTGATCCTCGTCGGTGGGGCATGTCACCTGTAGCCAGCAGTTGGGTTGCCATTCGGGAATGGCCTTCAGGCTTTTCTCAATGTTCCAATATGTTCTCATTGTAGCTAATCTCCTTGAATAAATAAACCTTGTGGGGATTAGCCCTTAGAGCTGAATCCTCACGCTAATAATTGTTGCTTTCCGCGTGATAATCGTCCATATGTAAAGTGAATATTGATTTTGCGAGTGCAAAAGTAGGAAAAATAAACGACAATTCCAAGCCTTTTCCGCACTTTTTTATTCTTGTTTCGGAAGTTAGTTCAAAACTTATCCCTCATCCAATGGGATTATAGTCATAAAACGAGGGTGTATCAAAATGGAATAAGAGTATAAGAGTATAAAAGTTTAAAAGAATAAAAGCCATCATTTTATGCACAGATAGAACCATATAAACGGATGTTTAGCCGACATTTGGCTTTTATACTGAGCGAAGCGATTATTCTTTTATACCCTTATTCTCTTATTCTTTTATACTCTTATTCTTTTATTCTGATACACCCTCTTTGTGTTGTTTACTTTACAGGAATCTCCTCCAAAGTCTTGGTTAACAGATTCCAGAACGGCTCTGCCGTAGCTATTTCGAAGCGTTCACCTGTGGTGTGAGGGCTCTTCATCGTCGGGCCGAGACTCACCACATCAAGGTGCGGATACTTGCCGAGGATGACGGAGCACTCCAGACCGGCATGATCAACCTCCACAGCGGCATCTTCACCGATCTGCTCCTTATACACCTTCTGCAACAGGCGCAGTATCTCACTGTTCGGATTGGGATCCCAACCTCCGTAGCTTCCGCTGAACTGCACCTTCATGCCGGCCATGTTGAAACAGCTTTCAAGCTGTGTAGCCACAACTTCTTTCATATCCTCACGGCTCGAACGGGCGAGAATCTTGATGGCAGCCTTGCCGTTCTCAATGTCGATGATGGCGAGATTGGATGATGTCTCCACCACGTCGGGCTTCACGGGAATCATTCGCGTCACGCCGTTATGGCAGGCATAGATGGCATCGACGAGATTATCCTGAATCTCAACGGGCAGGATGGCAGCGGGCTTTTCTACGTTTTCCACATAAAACTCCACGTTGCTCTCGATGGTCTTGTATTCGTCTTCCACTGCCTTGCGTTGTTCTTCCACCATCGCTTTCAACGCCTCAACATTGGCGGCAGGCAATGTGAGCACCACCTCGGCCTTGAAAGGAATGGCGTTGCGCATGTTTCCGCCATGCCAAGCGGCCAAGCGGGCACCGAGCGTAGCGATGGCCTTGCGTACCAAGCGCACCATCTCCTTGTTGGCGTTGGCACGCCCCTCATGAATCTCCAAGCCGGAGTGCCCGCCACGCAAACCTTTCAGCGTCACTTTCACAGCGGCTTCCTGATCGTTCTCCACGTCCTGATACTCTAATGTGGCGGTGATATCCAGACCACCGGCAGAACCAATCACGAACTTACCCCACGTCTCCGAGTCGAGATTCATCAGCACGTCGCCATTCAGTTCGCCTGTGGGTAGGTCATTGGCACCATACATACCCGTCTCCTCGTCGGCCGTAATCAGTCCTTCCACGGGGCCGTGCTTCAGGTCGGTAGCCTCCATCACACCGAGGATGGCTGCCACACCGATACCGTTGTCGGCACCCAGCGTGGTGTTGCGGGCATGTACCCATCCGTCCTTGATATAGGTCTCGATAGGGTCGGTCTCGAAATTGTGGTTGCTGTCGGGCGACTTCTGTGGCACCATGTCCATGTGCGCCTGCATAATTACGCCCTTGCGATTTTCATAACCGGGTGTCGCTGCTTTACGCATCACGATGTTTCCGGCCGGATCTATGAATGCTTCTACACCTGCCTTCTTAGCAAAGTCGAGGAGAAACTGCTGTACTTTCTCAAGATGTCCCGAAGGGCGCGGCACCTGTGTCAGTGCGTCGAAGTTGCGCCAGATGGCTGCCGGCTTCAAGTTAACGATTTCGCTCATAATTTTTTTAGTTTTAGGGAGAGTTTTATTTCTATTGGGAAGGGGGGAGAGAGGAGAGGGGAGAGAGGAGAGAGAAATGCTGCAAGTAATGATAATTGCGCCTGAATGATTCTGTTCTTTTATGATTTTTACATCACTCATCGTCATTGTCGCTTCATTCTCTCGTATGTATTCTCTTGTCTTCTTTATCTTTCACCGCTTTCATATAGATGATTATTTTCTCTCGGGGTTATTATTTAATTTATTGATTAAAGATGCTCTTAATCCTGACATTGTTTTTGCTACGTCAAGAACTGTAGTCTCTATCTGATGTAACTCATTATCGGAAATGTAACCTAATGATAAAGCAATTTCCGCTTGGCACATGGTCTCCATTAACGATCCATACGCAATTTCGATAAAATGGATTCGCTCTTTTAGTGCAAATCGTCCCATTCCTTCCGCGATATTGGAAGGAACGGAGATGGCTGCCCTTCTGATTTGGCTTCCTAATGCATGGTTCTCGATAGCAGGAAACTGTTTCAGAATCCGGTAAATGATGGTTACCAGTTCTTTCGCTTTTTGGTATGCTATGAGTTTTCTATAATAGAAGTCTTCCATAATTATGTTACTTTTGGTTCTTTTGTAGGGGAGAGGAGGAGAGGGGAGGGAGGAGAGCAATGTCTGCTTGATGTTTAACAAGAGGTTATGCAATACAATTGCCTAAGTATTCTCTCTCCCCCCAATACTCTCCTCTCTCCTCTCTCCTCTCTCCTCTATAAACATCAGTGCCATCCATGCGTATATTCCTAAAAGTACTACCAGCATGGTCTGCACACTATGCACGATGAGCACGAAATACAGGGCATCATCACTTGCCACGCCATAGAGGATGAGCATGGTCTTCACAGCGAAGTGCCAAGGACCGGCTCCGTTGGGTGTGGGCACGATGACTGCAATCGAACCGACGATGAATGTCACCATTGCGCACGCTATGCCTAAATGGCTCGTTGCCTCAAAGCAGAAGAACGTGAGGTAATAATGCAGAAAATAGCTTGCCCAGATGGCAAGGGTAAAGAAGATGAACAGCGGCACATTGCGCACATGCCTCACCGAGAGCACTCCCGCACACAACTCCTTGAACATGTCTTTCACCTTATTATATATAGACATGCGCCTGAGCAGGAAGTAGAGCAGCGTCAGGATGGCAATTCCACACACCCCCGTCACAATCCACCCCGTGAGCGAGAAGCTGCCTAATATCTGGTCCATGCGTGTACCGGTACTCTGAAAGAATGTCTGGAACACGCGGAACTGCGAGAGCAGGGTCAGGCTGATGATCACTAAAACGAGCAGCGAGTCGATAGCGCGCTCGGTCACCACGGTGCCCAATGCCTTTGGGAACGGTACACCATCCCATCGCTTCAGCACGCCGCAACGGGCAAACTCGCCTGCGCGTGGCACGATGAGGCTCACGGCGTACGACAGAAAGATAGCATTCACCGCCACCGATGTGCGCGGCTTCTCGCCGATCGGCTCCAGTGTTTGCTGCCATCTCCACCCGCGAAAGACTTGTGCCAAGATGCCGAAAGGGAAAGACAGGAGCATCCACGTCCAGTTCATCTCTTCCAAAAGCATGTGCTTCACGCTCTCGAAGTCGAAGCCCCTGTACAACCAATACAATATGGCACCGCCCAAAAGCAGGGACAGTGCTATTTTGAGGATATTGGTAATGCGCTTTCTCGTTTCCATTATAGCTTACAAAGATAGTGTAAACCGACTGATTACACAAACAAATTCAGATTTTTTTAGGCCTCCCCAGACCCTTCCGGCGAGAGGGGAAGATGCAAATACACCGTTCTTGACGGATGGCGGTCTGGGATGTAATGTTGTGCCATCATGCCCGGGCGTATTGTTCTCCAAGTGCTCAACACCTTCTTTCTCTGCACGTTTCGTTGTCGCTTCCCGTCTATATCGCGGCGTATTTCGTACGACGTACGTGCGTACACCGAACGCTGTACGTGCATACACCGAACGGCATACGTGCATACACCGAACGATGTACGTCGGTATCTGAATGAGATGGGTGTGCCGTTTGGCGCATGCGGTGCTTAGGCAAGCCCCTTTTCGGCAAAATGGCTTGTAGGCCTCTGCTCCTTAGCTCTTAAGAATAACTTCTCAAAAGCGCAAAGAGAATAGCGCTAAATGGGAAGATTACGCTATATTTTTCGTAATTTTGCGTCATTAAAACAATGATAGCAGATGAAGCAAGTTAAGCCGAAGAAAAACTTAGGTCAGCACTTCCTGACCGATCTGAACATCGCCAAGCGCATTGCCGACACGGTGGATGCCTGTCCGGACATACCCGTGCTGGAGATCGGACCGGGCATGGGCGTGCTCACGCAATACCTTGTGCAGAAGCCACGCGAGGTGAAAGCTGTGGAGATCGACAAGGAGAGCGTGGCTTATCTGCACGAGACGTTCCCGAAGTTGCGCGACAACATCATTGGCAACGACTTTCTGTGCATGGATCTCAACGAAGTGTTCGGCGGTCGGCAGTTTGTGCTTACGGGCAACTATCCCTACGACATTTCTTCGCAGATATTCTTCAAGATGCTGGATTATAAAGATCTCGTGCCCTGCTGTACGGGCATGATTCAGCGTGAGGTGGCGCTGCGCATGGCGTCGGAGCCGGGCAATAAGGCCTACGGCATATTGAGCGTGCTCATTCAGGCGTGGTATGACGTGGAGTATTTGTTTACGGTTGACGAGAATGTTTTCAATCCGCCGCCTAAGGTGAAGAGTGCCGTGATACGTATGACGCGCAACAACGTGACATCGTTGGGGTGCAATGAGGCGCTGTTCAAGCGTCTGGTGAAGTCGGTGTTCAATCAGCGTCGCAAGATGCTGCGTGTGTCGTTGAGGCAGATGTTCAACAAGGAGAATTTACCGTCGCCCGAGTTTTTTGCTCACGACATCATGACCAGACGCCCCGAACAACTCACGATAGCGCAGTTTGTGGAGCTGACCAACATGGTTGAGCCTGCCTTGAGCGAATGAGCGAAAAAGAAGATGAGATGACAAAAAGATAAGAAAACAAATGGAAGCAATGATAAATCAGGAAGAAAAGAAGTCGACATACGAACTGCTGTTGAAGCAGATAGAGGCACTGATCAGTGGTGAGACCGATGAGGTGAGCGTGCTGGCGAATGTGAGTTCAGCGATCCATCATACGTTCGATCGCTTTTTCTGGACAGGGTTCTATCTGTATCGTCCCGAGAAAGATGCGTTGTGGCTGGGTCCTTTTCAAGGTACGACAGCCTGTTATCGCATTCCCGTGGGTAAGGGCGTGTGTGGCACAGCCTTTGCCGAACGTCGTACGCTCGTTGTTCCCGATGTGGAAGCCTTCCCCGGGCATATCGCGTGCAGCTCGCTGTCGCGCTCGGAGATAGTGGTGCCGATATTCAATGCGAAGGGCGAAGCCATCGGCGTGCTCGACATTGACAGCAGAGAGCCGGATGCTTTCGATGAAGTCGATGCTCTCTATCTGCAAAAGGCGATGCGGCTGATGGCATCGGAAATCTATGCAGACTGATGAAAAAGATAGTAAAGTTTTGTGATTCTGCAAAGATTTATTTATTTTTGTGCAATCAATTAAATACTATATAAATTATGATAGACGTTAAGGAAACATTGAAGAGTGCTGAAGATAAGATGGTGAAAGCATCGGATTATCTTGGAGAGGAGTTGGCACGCATCCGTGCCGGACGTGCTAATGTGGCTATACTTGATGGCGTTAAGGTGGAAGCCTACGGCCAGTCTGTGCCGCTGAATCAGGTGGCTAACCTTGCCGTTCCGGATGCTCGTACCATTACCATCCGCCCTTGGGATCGTAAGCAGATACGCGACATTGAGAAGGCGCTGATGGATAGTGAGGTAGGCGTGACACCCGAGAATAACGGCGAGATGGTGATACTGCGCTTGCCGCAACCCACTGAGGAGCGGCGTAAGGAGCTGGTGAAGCAGTGTAACAAGATTGGCGAGCAGACCAAAGTGCAGATTCGTAATGTCCGTGCCGACTATAAGGACAGGCTGAAGAAAGCCGTAAAAGACGGCCTTTCCGAAGACTTGGAAAAAGACGCGGAGAACGATTTGCAGAAGATTCACGACAAGTACATCGCTAAGGTAGAGGCAACTCTTGCCGACAAGCAGAAAGAAATCATGACCGTGTAAAGAGGCTGTAAGGGCTTGGGGGAGGCCTGCCTGTTTTTATGAAAGGAATTGTTGTAAAGAACACGGGCTTTTGGTATACGGTGAAGACCGAGGACGGGAGAATGATTGAAAGTAAGATCAAGGGAAACTTCCGGCTGAAAGGTATTCGCAGCACTAATCCTGTGGCTGTGGGCGACCATGTGCAGATTGTGACCAACGAGGAGGGTACGGCTTTCATCACGGAGATAGAAGATCGTAAAAACTATATCATCCGCAAGTCGCAGAATCTGTCGAAGCAGAGCCACATTCTTGCTGCCAATCTTGATCAGGCTTTCTTGGTTGTGACAATCAGCCACCCCCAAACCTCCACAACATTCATCGATCGTTTTCTTGCCTCTGCCGAGGCTTACGATGTGCCGGTGGTCTTGCTGTTCAATAAGACCGACCTCCTCGATGAGGATGAACGCCGCTATCAAGAGATGATGGTCGACCTTTATGAAACGATAGGGTATGAATGCAGGCAACTGTCGGCCGTCACCGGCGAGGGTGTCGATGCGTTGCGACCGTTGATGGCGGGCAAGGTGTCGTTGCTGAGCGGCAACTCCGGCGTGGGAAAATCTACGCTTCTGAATCTCCTTGTGCCCGAAGCGCAGGCCAAAGTGGCTATGATCAGCGAGGCGCACGACGCAGGAATGCACACCACGACATTCTCCGAGATGCTCGAATTGCCCGAGGGAGGATATCTGATCGATACGCCCGGCATCAAAGGTTTCGGTACATTCGACATGGAGCCGGAGGAAATTACAAGCTATTTTCGTGAGATTTTCAAGTTTTCGAAAGATTGCCGATTCAACAATTGCACCCATACGCACGAGCCGGGGTGTGCCGTTCGCAAGGCTGTGGAAGACCATTACGTGGCGATGTCGCGCTACGAGAGTTATCTGGGCATGCTGAAAGATAAGGATGAGAGCAAGTATCGGGAGGCGTATTAAGAATCTTTGTTGAGGAAGCCAAATAGGCATAATAGAATAATAGAACAAAAAAATAAGAGTATAATCGCTTCACTCAGTATAAAAGCCATTACTTTATACAGCATAAGGACGGCATAAACGGATGTATATCCGGCATTCGGCTTTTATACAGAACGAAGCGATTATACTCGTATTCTATTATTCAGTTTTGATCGTAATCGTATATTCGCTCATGAAACTGGCTCCGGGGAGGAGCTGATTCATGAGATATTTGTCACGGAACTCGCCCTCAAACTCTGCCCAATCACTGAGACCATACCACGGCTCGATGCAAACGAACTGCGCATCCTTGCCGTATGGGCTCCAGATTCCGATGGCAGGCGTCTTGACATCGACTGTTACCACTGGCTCACCACCCGCATTCAGTATCTCCACTTTCTTGATCTGGCTATGGTCGAAGATGACGGCATCGTCTTTAAAGCTATCTTGCGTAAACTCCCACACGCCGTCTTCGGTTCTCACGGCGGCGTGCTTGCCTTTTGCAATGCAGCCTCCCACGTTGCCAAACAGGCGTATCGGTTCCTTGTCGTTGAAGCGCAGACGACCTTTCTGCGGTTCGCCGGGCTTGAGATCAGGTACATTAAAGGCCGGATGCCCGCCAATCTGAAAGTAGATAGGGGTGTCATCGGTGTTCTCCACATGCCAGATCACGTGAATCTTGTTGCCTTGCAATTTGTAGCTGATGGCGAGATTGAAATGATAGGGATAGTCATTCCATGTGGCAGCCGAATCTGAGAGGGCATACGTCACTTGCCGGTTGCTTTGCGCGATGAGCTTAAAATCGGTGTCGCGGGCGAATCCGTGACGTGCGAGATGATACTCCTTGCCGTTTATGCGGTAGGTCTCGTTCCACAGTCCGCATACGATAGGGAAGAGGATAGGCGAGTGACGACCCCAATAGGCGGGGTCTGCCTGCCACAAATATTCCTTGCCGTCGGCATCCTTAATACTGGTCATTTCTGCTCCGTGGGCTGAAACCTCAACAGTGAGCTGTTCGTTTTTGATCTGTTCCATTGTTTCAAGGTCTTTTTTAATTATGAATATGAGGCGAAGCCCGGTGTGCAACCTCGCCCCTAACCTGCTGCAAACTTACTCAAAAAAAATCAAGTTACCGCGATTTTCCACTGAAAATATACGCCGCTTTTCATCCTGCCTCGCATCATATTCTCCCAAATAATCAGGCGGTCGCTTGTGTGTCAGGCTAAAAATGGGTAATTTTGCACCTATATTTATGGAAGGATAAGAAGAAAGTGAATATAGAGGAATTGAAAGACAAGCGCATTGCCGTGCTGCTTTCTGGCGGTGTCGACAGTTCGGTGGTGGTGTATGAGTTTGCCCGTTTAGGTCTTCACCCCGACTGTTTCTATATCAAGATTGGTCCCGAGGCGCAAGAGGAATGGAACTGTTCTTCGGAGGAAGATCTTGAGATGGCTACGGCTGTGGCAGCCCGCTATGGCTGTAGGCTGCAAGTGGTCGATTGTCATAAGGAATACTGGGAGCAGGTGACGCGTTACACAATGGAGAAAGTGAAGGCGGGGTTCACACCCAACCCTGACGTGATGTGCAACCGACTGATAAAGTTTGGTGCTTTCGACGAGAAGATGGGGCACGATTACGACCTCATTGCCACGGGGCATTATGCTCGGACGGAATGGATAGACGGGAGGAAATGGCTGGTCACCAGTCCCGACCCGGTGAAAGACCAGACCGACTTCCTTGCGCAGATCTATCAATGGCAGCTCAAGAAGGCTATCTTCCCCATCGGGCATTATCAGAAAAACGAGGTGCGCGAGGTGGCCGAGCGCGAGCATCTCATCAATGCCAAGCGCAAAGATTCGCAGGGCATCTGCTTCTTAGGCAATATCGACTACAACGAATATGTGCGTCGTTACCTAGGCGAACAGCCCGGAGACGTAATCGAACTGGAAACCGGCAAGAAGATCGGCATGCACAAGGGACTGTGGTTTCACACCATTGGCCAGCGCAAAGGCTTAGGGCTGGGCGGTGGTCCGTGGTTTATCATTAGGAAAGACGTGAAGCAAAATATTCTCTATGTGAGCCATGGCTACGACCCGCAGGATGCTTACAAGAGCGATATTGCCATTGCCGACTTTGTCTTCCTCACCGAGGGTATCGCCGATCTGCCCGAGAATGTGACGTTCAAGATTCGGCACACGCCCGATTATCACCCCGCCACGGTGGAGAAGCGGGGCGAAGGAAGCTATGTCATCCACTCCTCCGTACCCATCCACGGCGTGTCGCCGGGGCAGTTCTGCGTGGTCTATGACAGTGAGTACCACAAATGCTACGGCTCGGGCGAAATCACTTGGGAAGGGTAAACCGCTGTGCTTACCAATCTAAAGCTATTGAGCTTATGATAAGGAGCATAGCTCTTTACGGTAAAAAGCTATGCTCCTTATAATAGAAAGCATAGCTCTTTACGCTAAAAAGCTATGCTCTTTACGATAGAAAGCATAGCTCCTTGTCTTATACGGATTTAGCTTGCTCCGGCTGTCAAGCCGAACGGTACGCTTCGGATGGAAGTGACAAGCCAAGCAGGAAGATGGGAAGGTTTTTGACAAGCAATATAGTAAACAAGGCAAAAAAATGACAAGTCAAATCAGGAAAAGACCAAACATACATGAAATGAGAACCCGAACCGATGAAGAAATGCGGTGGAAGGTGCTCCGAAGCGAGCCTGTCATCGAGCGCCCGTGGCTACACGTGAAGAAAGACACGGTGCAACTGCCCACAGGAAAGGTCTATGACGAATATTACGTGCTGCACTACCCCGCATGGATCAACGTGATAGCGACAACCAAAAGTGGTGAGATGATTCTCGAACGCCAATATCGGCATGGGCTCGGAGTGGTGTCGACAGAAATCGTGGCGGGCTGTGTGGAACCCGGCGAGACGCCCCTTGAGGCTGCCAAACGCGAGCTGCAAGAAGAGACGGGCTACACGGGCGGCACGTGGACGGCGCTGATGGTAACCTCTGGAAACCCCGGCTCGATGGATAATCTCTGCCATTGCTTTGTGGCAGAGGGTGTGGAGCGCACCTCAGACCGCCACTTGGACGATACCGAAGACATCGAGGTGATGCTCAAATCGAAGGCGGAAGTCTTCGCCATGCTGCAGGCCGGCACTTTCATCCAATCGATGATGGCTGCCCCGCTCTGGAAGTATTTCTATGACGAAGCAATGATACATAAGACGTGGGAGTACCCCGTGTAAAATATTTGGCAAATCGGAGTTGCTGTGATGGGAACATCACGGCAGCTTTGATTCTTTCTTATTATGTTAATATTGTTCCATTATGAAAATCAGCAATGCCTTATCTTGTTTTTCTGTCGTTTTCCTGTTTCTTTCTTGCTCTATTGTGGGACTGAATTCCGGCTATAATCACCTAACGGAGAATCAGAAGAAACGCGTGGTCGATTTCGATGGGAACTTTGAAAAGCTGCAAAATGACGGGATGGTGTATCGGATAACCACACAACAATTATCGGATTTGATCAAGCAGGAGGAGGATGTCGCAGTATATGAGTTCACGCCATTCTGCCGTTCAAACTATTGTATTCCCCCCGCACTGTTCGAGAATTTCTGTAAGAAGAAAGGCTATCGGTATGTCATCGTATCTGTGGTATATGACAACATCATAGGTGCTTACAAATTGGAACAGCCTCTCTTCATGATAGATACAAAGCCTTATGGCACAAACATAAGAAGTAAATATCAGCGCCGCTTCTTTAATGATTTGACGGGAACAACCGATAAGGAACGGGATTATAATATTTTCCATTATTTTCATAAGGGGAAATACGTTAATTCGTATAAAGAATACATAGAGATTCCTTGAAACATGGCTAAGCGCCGCTTTCCTTAAAATTCATACTTTGGAAAAATATTTGGAAGAAAACGGAATATTATTTCAACAAAAGCATTACCTTTGCAGCGGTTTAGAGAATTTCCGTGCCACATGGAAAATATAGTGTGGCATATTTCATAGCAGGTTGAGAGTTCCTGTTTTGAGAAATAGGTATATAATGACTAATAATAATTTGACTAAAATGCGGGGAGCAAACACCTCTGCATAACGATTGGAATCAGGACTTTATTTATAAATCCCATATTCAGACAGCTTACTGCCCATCAGATTCTCACATTGATAGAACAATACTGTCACTGTATGAATCTCTGGGCACTTTATGCGGCTAAAATCGGGTAAAAGATAAACAATACAAACATTATGAAAAAGTATCAGCAACCTTTGACAGCAGATGTCAAACTGTTTCTTGCTGAGAGCTTCCTTGCAGGCTCTGTGAGAAATGACGACAAAAAGATTATGGAGGGTAGTACGAACTACGAAGAAAACCCTGAAGGCAATGGAGACGATGCCGGTGCCAAGCCATACTTCTTTACAAACTTATGGAGCGACTAACTCCTTGATGTATAACCCAGCAAAAAAAACAAGAGCAAGATGAAGAAAACATTTACCTTACTTCTGCAGGCATGGCTTGCAGCGGCTCTACCTGTAGCGGCGCAGGTGGAAAGCCCTAATACTGCTACCACACTTGACGCCACGTGGACGGAAATTCACGAGCCATCGGCACAGTCGGACGGCGACCTGCATCTTGCAGGCAGATCGACTGTAGACTTCACTATCACGGATAAGACTGTAATCAACTCCGGAGGGTATTACAGTTATAAAACCACGGTGGAGATACGCAACAGTCAAGGCACAACGAAAGTGAGAAAGTATTATCAGGTGAGCTATAGTTACGGCACGATAAAATGGCAAGAAAGCACCGATGGTACGACATACAGCACGATAGGCAGCGGGAGCTCTGTCTTAAGTTCGCTTTCTATCAATAACGGAGAGACGGGCGATGTGATTTATATGAGGATATACGACACGCATGGCTCCGGAAGGAAAGAGGTTGTACTGACCACGCTCACCTCAACTTCAACCCGATATGACCTCTATGACAATCTCCCGCTCTTCGGGTCGGACACAGGTTCGACGCCGACGAGCAACAGAATACAGGATCATAACCAGATCATTGACGTTTATGTTCATCGCACCATCATAGGAGACGGAGCATGGGGAACGCTCTGCCTGCCGTTCGATATGAGCGATGCTCAGGTGAGGAAATCGCTGGGCGACAATGTTATCTACTCCGAATTCGAGGGTGTTGACCTCGACCGCAAGCACATCAACTTCCGTTCAACAAGCAACGGCATGAAAGCCGGGAAGCCTTACCTCATTCGGAACAACGGAAAAACTATCGACAACTTCTTTGCCGACGACGTAACCTTTACCCGTTTGAGCGTCGAAGCAGCCCGCAGCAACAGGAAAAGCACGGTGGAAAGTAACGGATATTATCTCGTAGGATTGTTAGAGCCAACCAAGGTGAACAAAGACGAACCGACATTTAACCCTAATGGACGCTCCGTTTACATTGCCAATCCGTCCCAATCGGACAGCGAACAACAGCTGAAGCGGCTATCGGCCGACGGCACGATAAAGGCTTTCCGTGCTTATCTGGTGTTCCCCGAGGAGACGTCAACCGGTGCAAAGCCAGCTATAAACATGGCTATCAACCTTGATGATATGCTGAATAGCCTCACGTCTGTCTCTCATGTGCACGTTGACGGTAAACCCGTCAGCAATCGTATTTATAATCTCCGGGGACAGTATGTGGGCAATGATGCCAGCTCGCTTCCTCACGGCATCTATATCCGGAATGGCAAGAAGTTTACTAAGGAGTAAAGAATAAGCCGCACCCCGACTCCCTTGCGCATAGAACTTTGCTATGTCCAAAGGTTTCAACCGACAATTGAAATACCATCTGTTATTTGTCTGTTAGAAACAAGTTGCCGGTTCGGTAATCCTTTATACATCATGCCTGCAAGCATTTTTACCATAAGGAGCTTACCTGAGCTGCGCCAAACGGCACGCCGGTCTCATGCCGGCACCGACGTACGTCGTTCGGCATACGCACATACACCGTACGAGATACAGTGTAAGATAATTCTTAAAATGTATCTAATTGAAAATAAAGAAGTTACCTCGTTGCACAAACTAAACAGGTAACGATTTGGAAACGAGCGAATTGCTTTTAGTCGCAAGT
>CAUTTP010000066.1:0-16927 GCA_963541305.1 uncultured Prevotella sp. | reverse complement strand
GCGAATTCAGTTCCGATGGAACTAACCGCCGCCGCTTCCTCCATGGAAAGCTCGCCGTCGCCGTCAGTATCCCAGTTCTCCACGCAGATTCGCTTCACCTCCTCGTCCTCGAAGCGAACCCACCACTTGGCGATGTTGAGCGTGAGCTTCGGATAATGTATCATCAGCGCGTCGTAGGTATCGCGGTAGGCTCCTGTCGTGAGGTTGATGGTGCCGTCCAATACCGGATATTGGTCGTTGCCGTACTGCCCCTCGCTGTCGATGCCCTGATAGGTTCCGTCCACGAGCTTTGAGAGCTTGTCGAACATCGCTCCGTCGCTGAAGGTCTCATTGAAACCCACACATCGCACGTACTTCAGCGCATGGTCAGCCTGCGACTCCTGCGCTTTGAGGATCTCAGTGAGCAGTCTGATCGGTTGCAGGGCGTCACAGCCTGAAACGAAGAAGCTCATCACGCCGGCCTTACAGGCAGAGATGTCGCAATTAGCGTTGGTCAGTGCTTTGAGATTCCTTAGCTCGACATAGCCGGTGGTGTCGGGATATTCCACCTTAGTCAGTGCGCCACCATCGGCGAAATTAACCTGTGTCAGTTTTGTTCCTTTGCCCAGAAACTGACGCAGGCGGTAGTTATTGCGCAGGTCAAGGTCACCGCCGAGTGTGGTGATGTTCTGCACGTCGATTTCCGTCAATGCAACTGTATTGCCGATGGTGAGTGCAGAAATACGTATTTTTACCTTATTCGCATCAACGTTGCCAATCTTCAACCTTCCAAGCCGCTTGCCGACAATGGAGAGCGTGCCGTTGATGACATAGCCGCTCCAGTCGCCTATGTCGAGCAGCCAGTCTGCCGATTTGATTGACAGCTGCTGGTCGCTCGTGCCGTTGATGTCGACCGTGATTTTGCATACTTCGCCGGCCTCTGTCCTCGCGCCGCGCACGACCGTCGTTCCGTAGCCGATGGTCGGGTAGAGCTTCAGTGCGGGGGTGAGGTGCAGGGTGATGGAGTTGGTCGTGCCGTCGGCCTGTGCCGAGGTACGAACGGTAATACTCCCTTCGGCCGTCTGCGCGTCATAGTCACCGAAACTGTACTTGCTCATCATATACTGGATACGCTTTTTCACCCATGCACTCTCCGAGGTATAGGCGTCACCGAGGCTCTGCCCCAGCGGGTCGGTGTCGTTGCTGTACCGTCCCTGAAGCATGGCGAGCTTCATCTGCTCGTAATTCCCACCATCCTCATTATAGAGCATGGCGGAAAAATCATCGATGACGGAAAAGTAGTATTTCCTGAAGAAGGCAAACAGTTTCTCCTGATGCGTGCCTTTTTCAAGTCCTCCCAGCTCCTCCATTTTGGCCATCATGCGTCGCATCATCTGCCGCATCTCTTCCGGATAGGCCTGCTCCATCAGGTTCCAGAACACCGATTTTTCGCCGTTCCACACGGGCGTACCATCCTCGTATGTATCGTGGTACTCCACCCAATACGGCTTTTTCATCAAGCCCTGATTGATGACCTTGAAAATAGTGTCAAGGTCATCCTGCCTCCATTTCCACAAGCTGTTTGCCATTTTTTATCTTTTATTGAAATTGTAAGGGTATGTGTTTTTTGCTGCATTGTCCGTGGCGGCTATCATCTCACAGAAGCAGGCATGATAGAGCGCGTCGTTCACGTCCCAATACTCCGGCTGCTCCGCACGCAGCTTTTTCAACCGCGCCGCTTTGAACAGCTCGTTGAGCGTGGCCGCATCCGAAGCAGCGTTGAAGACGGCCTCCGGCAGCCCGTATTTTTCGCCGACAAGCTGTGTCTTCAGGTTGACGGTTGTCGTTCCGTCATCCAATGTCGAGGGACGGAACTCCCGATAAAGCGAATCGTAATAATAGAGGTTGAAACGGTCGGGGTCGCCCTCCTTGGCTATCCAATACTCGATATGCGTGCTTTTTGGATCGGCGTTCAGTTCCTCCAGTGTTCCCTCAAACGGCGCGATGAAGGTGTTACACTGATAAATAAGATTGTATGCCGGGATGTATGTCTCTATCAACTGTTCGGCCTTCACCTTCGCCTCGTCTTCCGTAGTCGCCGGATCATCGTCGGGGATGTCCGCATAGTCCAAATCCAGACAGTTTTCCCACGAGAACTCGTTTACCTGATACTGGTATGCCTCTTCATCCGTGTTGTATCGGATGCGCTTCCTGTGCCACGGCACTTGGAAGAGCGTTATTCTCGGCGAGTTGTCGGAGCCTTCCAGCGACAGCAGCTCGGGAAACGCTTTCTTGTCATACCCGAACGTTCCGCCGTCGCCCTTATCCGGTCCCAGCGTATAAAGCCCCATGAACCTGTACGACACCGTACCGTCCTCCGATGTCTGTTTCTCAAAGCCCGCGAAAGTCTCCTGATAGATTGAGACCCTTGCTTCTCCGTCTGTGCTAACGCCTTCATTCGTCAGACCAAGAGCCTTCCACAAATCAGTAAAAGCATTGACAGAACCCATCTTGTGATACTGCATGGAAGACGCCACATTTTTCTTTGCTGTGATTTTCGTTACCGATGGACAGTTTCGGAACAATTTAAAACCCTTTGTCACCTGCATGCCATCCTCGTAAGTAACGGTAGTATCAGCCGAGCAGGAGGCCTTCCAGTTCCACATCCAGTAAAGCATAGAACTCGTTCCCTGACCTGCCAGTGTGATGGGCGTAATGGTTAATCGATTCAATGTCGTACTGCCGTCTTTGGGGTAGATCTCCAGCGTACCCTTCGGCTTGTAGCTCTTTCCATATTCGTATGCAGGAAACGGCTTGTCGAAAGTGAAGACATTCACTCTGCCCCTCACGCGCTCGAAGTCAACGGCCGTACCCAGTGTATCGTAAATATCGTTGTCCTGTTTTTCTGCACTTTTCTCGGTCACCGTCGACAGACTGTTGATATAGTTCTGGTGCACGTTCGTCGCATCCATCGCGCTGTCATACACGCGGATGGAGTAGACGTCCACGTCGGCCGATTCCGAACCGACGGTAATCTTCCCTCCACCGGCCGTCTGTATCGAGTCCGTCAGTAGGTAGGCAAACTTCCGTGCCTCCGTACCATTGACGTAAAGGATAATGAGATTCAAGTAGTATGTATTTCCATTCGCTACGTAAGTGTATTTCTTTGGACTCACTACTACAGTCAGCCTGATTCTCACACCACTGTCGGTATCTATGGACTGTGTGTCGGCATTGTGCAGCGAGCGAGTACCGAACATTACCTGAGAGACCTTCACCTGTAGTCCGATAAAGGCGTCTCTTCCTGCGATGGTGTACGGCATGCCGACATTGATTACTTCCGTGTCATGGTCGGTCGCGTCGTTCACTTGGTAATCCAACTCTATAGTCTTTCCAGCCTGTGCCGCTTCCGTGGCGAATGGGGCGTAGTCAATCACGGCACGCGCCCCAGCCGCCAATCTCAGTGTTTTCACGCCCCGCGCGTCCGTCATCCATCCATCACGGCTCCAGCTCATCCCGCTCCATTCCACGCCGACCACCTCGCCCGTCATGAGGTTCTTCAACATTTCACGGTCGCTGTCAGCGTTGTTGCGGTTCTTGGCATTGATACAGAATACTGCGCCTGACACGGCCGAATACCCCCGTGCGTTGTCCACAGAAATACTGATAACGTCGGACAACGTAGCGCCGCCCATCGGCGTATCGCGGAACATCACCGACACCTTAAAGTCGAGATTGTCGAGCGTCTCCACTTCCAGCGACAGGCTGTAGGACATCTTTGTCTGTGTCTGCGTACTCTCCGATGCGTTAGCCTGTACGGTCACGCCGTCTTTCTCTGTTACCACGGCGAGCCGTGTCGTCACAGCCTTGCCGTCATAGACGGAATATTCAAGAACTGTGTTCTCATACCAGTTGAGCAGTTTTTCAGCTATATTATTGACTACCACCATTTTCACCTGCTCACCAGCTGCCACGGCCATGAAGTTGTAGCTTACGGGTGACGTGCTGACCGTGCCGTCCTCGTTCGTCAACCATGCCATTAGACGAAAAATGCCGGTCTTGCCGGTAAACGGCACGGTATAGGCTATGGGGCTCGACGTATAGGTGGCCGTACCAAACTGGCGCTCATATTCCGCCATGTAGTCCTTACCTTCAACCTTCACGTGCAGCGTCTTGGCGATGTTGCCGCTGATGTAGCATGGGAGAATGATGTCGCCCTGCCATGCCTTCCACCAGTTGAACTCCGATATGTCGAGGAAGAGGGCGGAGAGAGTGACCGAGTAGACCAGCGCGGGTGACGTCTGCCCCGTCACTTCACCTGTGACCTTGACCATGATGTTGTTCTGTCCGCTCTCCAGATAGCCGAACACGTCAACTGTCGTCACTGCGTTCGACTGACAGCGGCCGCGGACTTTCGAGACGTACGTGCCGTCTCCGGCTTTGGAGAAGATTTCGTATGTACCCCATTCTCCTGTGTCGGCATAGTCCGTCTGCCCCACGTCCTTCGTACGGCTCACGAACATGAACTTGAGCGGACATGTTCCCGAGGATTTTGAAGCTGACAGTGTCGTACTGCCACTCTGGTTCACGGCACGCAGATAATAGAGCATCGTCTGCTGTCCGCCACCGTTATTGATGCCCAGTTCCGACAGTTTCATGGGTACCCACTGATCGCCGCCCCACACCAGCACACAGGTATCCGAAAGCAGGTGATCCGCATCGGTGTTCACGTTAGAAAGCTGCCCCAGCGTTGGTACGTTCTTCGCAACGATCTTCTTCACACGCTCTTCTTCCTCGTTGTGCGCGTCTACCAGCTCGTTGACCTTGCCGGGTATCTTGTTGAACTCCCCGGCCGTGAGCTTTCCGCCTGTAGCCTTTGTCTCGATATAAAGATTTTCTATCCTGTCTGCCATAATCTATGCCAATTTGAAAGGAAACGTATACGTAAAGCGATCGTTTCCGTCGACCTTTACGCCATGTGCCAGTGTCAGTGCATGCATGATGATGTCATGCAGGTACTTGGGGTATTGTGCCCCTATACCCTCGCGTGTGGTGTCCTCCACCATGCGCACCTTAGCGAGTGTGTATCGTCCGCTGCCGTCCAGCTCGCTCTCACTGATCCGGAATTTGATGTAATCCATGTTTATATCTCCCAGTTTTTATTGAGGATGTAAGCGCAATACTCACTGCCATTATAGACCAGCATCAACGAGAGACAGTCTCCCTGTCCCATTGAGATGCTGCCAACGGAATTGCGATCGTTGTCATACATTTGCGGATACGCGTTGGTGTTCATCCAGTAATTCTTTGAGGTCGTGCCACTGTAAACAGAGGCGTTCCTACCGTACACCACATCACCGACGGTAGTTCCTCCCGCTTGTATGAGCGTCAGCGTGACGGCGAACGGTATCGTATTGCTGACACCGAGCGAGCGTCGCATGTTGTCAATGGTCGGCAATGCCAGTCCTGTATTCGATGCCGAATTTGTAAACAACACCTTGTTGCCCTTGCTGTAGTTGATCTCGGAAATCATGTTCTGCACGCAAGTCACTGATTGGCATCCGTAGCCCTCCACCGTTCCGTTGAGAAAGCCGTTGCCCGTTCCGGCGAAAGCGAAGTTATAGGCTGCATTTTTGGCAGAGAGAATCAGCGCATAGTTGCTGCCAAGCCCCCACCAGTCGCTCATGTCCTCGTTCTCGAACCGCCCTACCGCTCTTACACCCGACGTCGTAGGCAGGACATTTCCTCCTATCCCGACAAAACACTTGTGCGTATCATTGCGAAAGATGATATAAGCATCGTTAGTGAAAGTTCCATCATCATTAACGTTAGTCAGTCCTGTCCCGGCAATCTTGAATCCGGCAATCCTCCCTGCAGTGGCATTGACCGTACCCGTGACGGTGCAGTCGGTAACGGTGCAGTTTTTCATTGTCACATTGCCATCATCATCCACCACGAAGTTACCGTTGATGGTCGTGGTACCCAGAAAGTTTATCTGGTCCGCGCTGAAGCGTAGCGCGCTACCATCATCGGAGGCCGTGAGGTGTATTCCGGCAGAGCTCGTACGGTTGCCGTCAGCATCGTAACGGTCAGCGAAAAGGGTGAGCGAGCCGTTCTCGTCGGTCACAGAGCGCATGAGCCCTACGTTGCGGTATCCTTTCAAGTTACCTTCATCATCCCATACGGCGGCGTGCAGTAGGTCGGCGGTGGAGGTGAGCGACGAAAATACGGCGTTGTACCGGCCTTGCATGGTGAGCAGGTCGGTCTCGTCGCCCTTATCGATGTCGTTCAGGAGCCGCTCCATGGTCTTCTCGTTCCCGGCCACAGCGCTTACGATTTTGCCTGCGCGTTGCTCTATGGCGGTCAGCGAGGAAGTAGTGTACTGTTGTACCGGAGTCCAATGGGCTATGGTGAACGTGTCACCCGCGGCTTTGGCGGTGACGCAACGCAGCAGGTCGTTGGCATAGCTTACACTGCCGTCCTTATATGTGGCATTCACCCATAGGTCGCCCACATCATAGGCCTGCTCGTTGGTAGGCTGCGCCACGAAGACGCGTCGCTTGCCGTCAGCCGTATCTTGTGCCTTGTTGGCTGCTTCGAGCGATGTCAGCACGTCAGCATCCGTTATCTCTTTCCACCTGTATGTTCCGTCGTCTGTCTTTTCGAATGAATAGGCACGACCACCGCCGGTCTTCGCGTATCCTCGGTTATAGTAGATGTCGTGCAGGTGCTCCGAGCGGGTGAAGTCATCAAGCCATGTTGATGACGGCTCGTTGTCAAGTGTCGGGATACCATCGCCGAACCAGAGAACGATCTGCTTGTCCTGCTGCTCTTGCACGGCCTTGACCTGATTTTTCAGGCTCGCCAGATAGTCTTCTATGGTCAGTTCGTTCCCGTTATCATCTGTCACTATCCACCATGAGCCTTCCGTAGGACTCATCTGTATCTTCGGCTTAGGTAGAGAAAATGAATTGATGCCGACATACATACGATAGTAGGGGCTGCCGGTATCGGCAGCAGCCTGTATGATGGCGTGCTGTCGCTCCGGATTCGTCTTATTGCCCAGCGTACTCGCTTCGTCGCCTACCTGCGGCTCGTCACTGCCCGACGCATAGTCATCCGGATTTGTGTTGTCCGCAACGTCCACGTAGTCATCGCCAAGCCCGATGACGCGACGGTGCCAGTATCGGTTGGAGGCCTTTCCATTGTTGTCAACGAGGTTGAATGTCTCATAATAGGCAAAATCGTCCAATCCCATCGTGTTGGAGACGACACGCCCGTCCGCGTCTTGTTTTGTGAAGTAGCATCGCCATGCGCCGCTGATTCTCTCTATTTTGGAAATCACAAAGTCGCCGGGCGAGTTGATGATTTTTCCTTTGATATGCGTTGACCGCATGATCTCCACTTCCTCGGCAGTCAGCTTCTTGCGGATGTGGAAGTAGTCGCCCTCAATGTGCCAGTTACCATTATCATCAGCGTAGATCCCAGCTCCTGAAGACTCCTTTATGAATTCGCCAAAAGCAATGTCTTTCAAAAAGGAAATCAGTGCACGAACCGTAGAGGGCTTATCGGTTCTGACGATTTTATCCCAATCCGCACTCTTCTCATCCAGTGCAGACGCAACCCCTGCCGTATCAGCATAACCGGCACTGACTTTCTGCCCGTCGAGCGTCAGGTATTGCCCGAACCTTTGCAGTGCCGCAAGGACGGACATGTTATCATGGGTGTGACCAAACGAGCCGTCGCCCTTGTAGGCGGAAGTTATCTCGTGTGCAAGAAAGTCGAGAATAGCAGCAGCCGTGGTTACATTCCAATGGTCGGAGTATGGATTTTGAACGGGAAAGAGTGCCCCACCACTTAGTGGCAGTCTGTCCAGCTCAACCAAGCGTGGGGCGACGGTAAAAGACCCTATGTCGGGTATTTTAATATTGAGTATATCAGCCGGCTTGTCCGTACGGGAGAGGTTGAGATACGGCCGGGCATCGGCGTACTTGTAGGTAAAGGTGTAGGAGGATGGCAGTTCCTTTGCCTGCCAGCTCACATCACTCTCGGTGACGACAATCCTGCGGATATAGGAATTTACAAAAAGATACTTGCCGAGCGACGGAAAGAAATCAAGCAGCCACTTGCGCTCACCCTCGGTGAGGAAGCCCGTGTTTTTCTTGAACTCACGAGTGGTGTCTACGCGGTATTCCTCGGAGTCGTTCTCGATCTCGGCAATGTTGTGGGTGTGCTTGGCAGTATTTTCCGACTCACCATAAGCACGGAAAGTGTCGACGCCACCCAGTGAATTCTCGAACAGCACCCATTGCTCCTGCTCACTGCGGATGTCAGAAGCATAATACCGTTGAATATACGTGAGGCGCTTGCCGTCCGCGTCCTCTACCCACACGTCATAGTAGGACGGCAGCTTATTGAGCTTACCCGCGATGATGGCATATTGAGTTGGGATTGTCCAAGCACTGCCGCTCGAAAGATTGACCATGGTCAAGTCTGTCTCCGCGTATACGCCATCCGTTTCCACGTATGCCTTGCATTTTACAACCGAATCTACCACCGCATAATAGGTCAGAAACTCAGGCGTATAGTAGGTCACAGGTTTGACAGTTGGCTGCCAAGTGAGGAAATTTGCCTTGAGCCAGTTGAGTGCAGAGTCGGAGAAATGATCCACGCCGGCACGGAGAACGGAGAACGACCACGACTCGGTGTCAGACGTACCGACCTCCGAGAATACTGCCGTGAACTTACGGACGATTGAAGGCTGCCTGTAGGCTTCCGTCACGTCTTTCAGCTCAAATGAGAGCAGCGGCAAGACGACGCTTTCCAAATTCACTTCAATACGATTGGACTTGTTGGGCGTATAGGTATGCTGTACGACGGTCGTGTCCGTATCGGCATATTTCAATACGAAAGCGATCTCGTTATTCGTTGATATAACAAAATGATTCATCGAACCTGCGAGGCAGAGAGAATCAGGTTTCAACAGTATATCCATGTGCTTTGTGATTTATTGCAAATTTACAGGAAAAGAGGTGTCTGATAAAGGACACCTCCTTGCTACTTGGGCACACACTCCAGCCATACATCGGTACGGGTGTACTTCCACTTGGAGTGCCGCCAGAACGATCCGTGGCGTACCATCTGCGAGGTGAAGGACGATTGTCTTCCATATGGCCTACCTGTATATTCTGCCGACGGTACGGGTGGATAGATAGTAGTGAAGGTGCGGTCTTTGTCGAGTCCGGCGTTCTCATAGTCGCTTTCGCTGACCTCCGTTTGGGTTTCATGCCCCACCCACTTGTAGGTAGCGTTCATTGCAGTTAGCTGTCCGGTGATGGTGGGAGCGGACATAATAGGTTCCATGAGGGAGATAGTACGCAGTTCGGACTCTACCGGCTCATTTTTACCGCCAAGCGTAAATTTTAACTTATTGAAAAAGAAAGTCACGCCCCGAATGACTATTTTAGCATAAGATGGTAAGTTCTGCTTCTGCGACTGAGAGAGCAGTAGCTTGACTTTCATCTCGTGAAGGGAGTTGCGCAACAGAAGATCGTAATCGCGATAGAACCGCTCGAAGATGCCGTCCGGTCCATGATAGTAAAGAGCGTAATCGAAAATACGAGGATGGTCGGAATTGTAGATATCGTATGATGAAATGGTTCCTTCCGGACGCCATGAAGAGAGATAACAGAATACGAACATGATTTTCTGCTTGTTTGCTGTGTTCGTAGTGTTTTCTTTGTCTTCTCCTGCTACGACCATCTTGGAGTTGAGCGAGATATACGGACCGCCAAAGAGAAACTTACCGAAATCGGTACTGACCTCCGTATCGTCCACGGTAGCCTTGTATTTGAGCTGCCTGAACTCGGGCATCAAATCTGGTATCTTGATTTCTTTGGCTTCGAGATCTTCTCCGGTATTGTAGTCTTGCGATGCCTCCCCAATCTTGGTGATGACAGAATAGTCTCCTGAAAACCCAGTCTTATAGAAAGCGCCATCGACAGGATCGAAGTATGCCCCGGGATTGGCCGAAACAAGGTCGTCGAGGTCATCATAGGAATCGGAGATGTCCGTATCTACCTTATCCTCGGAAGCCAGTGTGACACGCTGGTAGTCGACAGTAGCCTTATAGGAAATGGTAGGCTCTTCGGTGACGCAGTGTGTGAGGTCTTCGGTGGGTGAAGCGGCGAGGACATCTTTCAAGAAGATGACATCGGCTGTATGCTTTCCCTCATCTGAGGTGAACTCGCAGCAGAACTTCTTTCGGAACACAGAGATGAAGTCGGCACAAGTGACATCGGGAACGAGATCAGCGACCTTAATCTTCCCATTGACCAATACGTCCATGACATTGTTCACCACTACCATTTTGTCGAAAGGCGATGTACGTGTGAAAAAATTATCCTGCAGCTCATAGCCGAAATAGGCAAAGATACGTTTGAGCAGGTAGTTGGCGCGGATGAAAGGTGAGATATAATATCCCGGTGCGAGGGTGATGGGCACCTCACCTACATACTCGGTGCGCTGCACGGCATTGTAGAAATCGCAATTCTCGCCGGAGAGGTCAGGATTGAAGGCAGAGAGTGTGGTGACAGTGATCATCTGCATCCTGCCATCCTTCCAAGCCCAGACATCTTTCGACTTGATGGCTGTGTCTTTTCCAAAAGCGTTGAGCATCTTATAGTTGAATCCCGAGTCAACGCCAGAATCGTCTGTCACAAGAAGCGGGAAGATGCCGTATTTTGAGTCGGTATTGGCACGAAGTCCGCGACAGAACTTGATGGCTTTCTCCACGGTATCGACACCGGGGATATACTCATCCTTGAAGATATCCTTGAGTTTGATATTCTGAATACGGGAATAGAACGAACCGTCGTTGATATAAAAAGAGGTGGAGATGCTGCCTTTGTACTGTGCTGATAGTACTATCTGTCGGCACTGGGAGAAATACTCGCCGTCTTGAATGGCAACATCGACAGGCGACATCTTCACACGCCTACCGAAAGAGTCGGGAAAACCCAGCAGCCGACGGTTGCGTTCCGAGGCGGGTAGTTCGAGCGGCGTGGTTTGCTCGCCGTAGTCGTTGAAGAACGGGTTTGTACGTTCTACTTGTATCTGAGTGTCGGGCTTGAGGTTGTAATCCTCGCCCTTGTCGAGGTTGGTGATGCGCATGGTTATTTGCTTCCGAATTTTCGCGCTTTGTCGCGCAGTTGCTGTTTTTGTTCGAGTTGGTCGAGGGCGACGGATGCCGGTATGCCGTCGCTGGCAAGGCGGTCGAGCACATCCGTGAGCCGCGTAATGAGCGTATCTTTGTAGGAGTCCTGTGCTATGCCACGCACATCATTCGCCGTAGGGGAGATCATTCCACCCGAAGCACGCCCCTGTGCCTGCTGGATGAGAAACTTATTCATGTCGAGGGTACGGATATTACCGGCACGCTGGGCGCGGTCGATAATATCGATGATGGGGGCAACGGTGGGATTCTCTACGGCAGCGTTGGACGCCACCCACTCACGACTGTGCCCGTATCCGCCCTCGCCAACGATGACGGTAGGCTTGTCGACAAAGCCACGGCGGTCAGGGTCGTAGTCGGCGCGGAAGAGCTTGCCGTCTTGCTCGCGCCGCACGTCGATGCTGCCGCCAGATTCCAAACCTGTGGCCACACGCGTGCCTGAAGACGCCGTCGAGGAGCTTGTACCGCTGAGCGTCATACGCTTCACACGCTGCCGTTCTGCGTTGGCCGATGCGAGTTGCGCCGCGCCCGTGATGCCCATCAGTACGGCGGCTACCGTTCCGGCGATGGGTCCGAGTTGCGCATAAGCCTGCATGATGGAGACAGCCGTATCGGCCACAATCTGTGACGCTTTGATGGCGAAGTTCACATCGGCGTATTTCTTCTGAACCTTGAGTTTCTCATCGGCTTTCTTTTTCTCGATATCCGTGGTGTCCTCGCCTGCGTTTTTAGCAGCTTCGATTTCCGCGTCGTACTTGGCGTCGACGTTATCCATCTCGGCCTGCTGAAGTGCCTGAACCGAACTGCCGAAAAGGCTGGAGTATTGGTCGAAGTCAGCTTTCCACTTCTCGCGCCGCATGTTGGAGACGGCTTTCTCATACTCCTCTTGGTTAATCAGACCTTGCCTAAGAAACTCTTGCAATTGCTCCAGCCGCTGCTGGTACTCGCTTTTCTGTTTCACCAAACCATACTGTTGACGAATCTGCATACGCTGCTCCTCGGCTTGCTTCTCAAGATTGGTCATCGCTTGTTCGTACTGCTGTTTGTTGATGACGCCTTCGTCATAAGCCTTTTGGATTTCCTTCGCGCGGGCGGCATATTGATCGTCAAATGTATCAAGACCATATTCCTGCCGGGCGCGAGCTTTCTCCTCTTCCGCTTTCTTGGCGTATTCTGCAATGATATTCGTCTTGGCCATCTCGTAGGCTTCGGTGAGCTGCTTTTGCTTCTCGGCATCATCGGCGGCGAGTTGGAGAGAGGCCTGATAGTAGCCGTCAAGCACAAGTAGCTTGGCGTCGCATTCCTGCTGCAAGGTCTGCGGCTTGGAGGGTGCGACGGCCTGCAGCTGGTCGAGGGCGGCGTAATATTGCTTTTCGGCTTCAATATAGGCGTTATCGGCGGCTTGCTGCTGTATGGACACGGCCTTGTCTTGCTGCTCCTGCAACGTCTTTTTCTTCTCACCGTCTTTCATCACGAGGTCTTGTGACCGCTGTCGGTACGACTCCTCGATGGCGAGCAGGTTGTTCTGGTGCTGGATGTTGAGTGCGGAGATGTAGGCGTCGTACTGCTCCTGCGTGAGTCGCTTCTCGGCCAACGCCTGCTTGAGCGCATTGAGGTCTTGCTGGTAGGCTGCCTTGGCTTCGTCGAGGTCTTGCGCGCGGTCATGGGAGAAGTCTTTGGCGGTCGCGGTATCGGGATCGGTGGTCTTCGATTTCTTCTTATCGCCGCCCGATTTGGAGCTGTATTCGAGTTTGGCTTTACGCTGCTCGAGATCGGATATTTGCTTGTCAATCTCTTTCAGCCCCTTGGTATCGCCCACCTTGATAGTGAGCCGCTGCTGTTTGAGGATCTCTATTTTCTTGGTGATATCGTCGATTTCCGCCCCGATAGTACCGGCCTTGGAGGAGGGAGAACCTCCATCCTTGTTCGCCGAACTGTATAGTTTTTTCCCAAAAGCTTTATTGAGTGCATCCATCGTGACGTCGACGGCTTTTATCTTTTCTTCCGTCTTCTGGATTTTATTCGACAAGGCGGCCACTTCGGCGGCATAACCTGAAGCGGCATGGACGGATGACGCGGCGACCGCACCTCCCGATGTCTGCAGCCTACCGGAAGCGGAAGTGGCGGCCTGCTCTTTCTTGAGCTGTTCAAGCTGACTTTCCTGCTCTGTCTGCTTGACGATCAGGGCGGCCTTTTGGTCTCCGAGGTCGTTGAGTGCGTTTTTCGCCCCTTCTATCAGAGCTTTCTCCTTGAGGGCGGCGACGTATCGTTTGAGCGATTCGGTGTTCTCGTCGTAGATCTTGCCTTCTTGCGAGAGCTTCGCGGTGTAGTCGGGGACGATTTCCTGCAAGGCGGCAATGGCGGCCTTTCGCTCGTCGATCGAGAGCGTGTTATCGTGGATGCGCTTGGTGAGCCGCTCTATCTTGATACGCTCCTCCTCGACCTTGCGAGTAGCTTCTTGCTTCACCTCGTTGAGCTTCTTCTGGGCTTGTGCGACAGCACTCGTGCGCTTATTGAAAAGAAGGAGTGCACCCACAACAAGCGTGATGCCTCCGAGAACGAGCCCCCAAGGTGACAGCTTGAGCACGATGTTGAAAGCCTTTTGCAAAGCAATGCTTTTCTTCATCGTGCCGTTGAGCGTGGCATGGCGAAGCACGGAGAGTTCGAGCGCGGCGTTCTCTATGGCGATAGCGGCGGCCTTGAGTTTGCTGACTACGATCTGCTTCATGCTCCACGCCCATGCCAACTTCTGTCCGGCCACGTAAGCGGCATAAGTGGCGGTGATGACCAGCACTACCTTGCCCAGTGCTATCAGGGTATCGCGATGTTGTACGAGATATTTTATCACCTTGATGATGGAGAGTTCGATTTGCCCGTATACATTCGAAAACTCCTCTTTGAGCGGTAACAATTCTTGTCCCAGTTCCAATTGTGCATTCTCGAGATCAACGGTACGTTTAGCGGCACGGTCGGCGGCTGAGATGTAGGTTTCGCCAGCAGCGGCCAGCTGCCCCTCGACGATGCTGGCCACACCTTTCATGAAGTCTCCCGTCTCCTTCGTCTTCTCGCCGATCTCGGCGGCCGAGAGCCCGAGATTGTCGAGGGTCATCGTTGACTTGCGACCAAGACCAGTCACGATGGAGTCGACCATATAGTCGAGCGACTGGCCGGTCTGTTGTGCCTTGAGCTGGGCGAAGGAGAGATACTTGCCGAGATCCTCAAGCGGAATGCGGAAATCCTTTGCCTTGACTGCGGCCTTCATGAGTTCGATATCCGAGACCGTGCCTTTCGTCGCATCCCGGAGCGATTGAAGGTAGTCTTTCGTCCCAATCTTTTCAAAGGCATGGGTAATGCCGTCGGCAGACTCGGCCAGCTCGACACTCTTGTCAATTGTATCGGTCAGTTTTCCTGCCAGTGACTTAACCCATCCTGTAAACATCTCAATACCTTTTACCGCAAGTTGACCGAAGAAAAAGCTATTGTACTCATCAGAACTGGCTATCTCTTTGAAATTCTTGGCATTCTGTTTCAGTTCGGCCATTCGAGCATTGACGGTCTGAAGGCGGTTTTCAAGCTCAGCATATTGTTTGGGATTGAGTGATTGGGAGAGGTTGTCCAACTCTCTCTGCAATGACTTTGACTGCTTTCTGAGTTGAGACATTGTCATGGCATTGGTGTCCAACGATTTTGTCTGCTCCTGAATTTTAGAGGTAAGCTCCTTTATTTGCTTACCAGTATCTTTGTAACTGGCAGCAAGTTTTTGGTATTGCTCAGTCTCTTTCTTTCCGGAGGCCTCCAGTTTTATCATTTGTTGGAGTCGTTGTTTGTTCTCGTTTCGGAGAGCGGCGGATTGTGTTTCGAGTTTGTGGATCTCTTGCTGTGCCTTGGCCGTCTTGACGTTAACTGTATATTGTATCTCGTCTTCTGATAGGTGCTTGTTTGCCATAGAACTTATGGATTGAGTGATTTTACCAATTGATCATGAATTGTTTTCCTGACTTCATCCGTGAAGCCATAGCGAAGTTGTGGGAATGTTTCGTGATAGAGCACGCCCCAAACTACGCGGTTATAAAGTGCAAGGTTTCGCCGTTTGAACTTGGCGATACGGTCATTGCGTTCGCGATAAGCCATATCAAGAAAACGGAGGTAAGGAAGAATACGGACGAATACCGTCTGCGAATCGTCTGTAATGCTACTCTCAAAAGAATGCTTTGAGAGTGAAGTCTTCAGCCTTCCTGACCGCAATTGGTAATTACTACGCACAACGGATTCCTGCGTGGTGTAAATCTTAGAGATACCCTGTTGAAGGGTATCGTGAACGAACTTCTTACGAATGATACTGTCTGTTACCATACTTGCTTTTTATACCGCAAATATAATAACAGACATTTATGGGAGAAAGGACAGGATATATCCTATCTAATGAGACGCCTATATAATGGTATACCTATTATGGGTGTGAGCAAACCGCATAATCCAATATATAGAAATTTTACAGACCACGGCTCGTCATGTGTGAGAAACGGCATTAAGGCGAGCGTTATCAAAAGAAAGATTGCTTCTAAAAGTACCATGATCCTGATATTTATTTCATTGCAAATATAACACTTATAACTGAAAATCACAAGTTATTCCCAGAGGATTTCGTTTTCTATCGCTCGAAACAATTCGAGTATAACTTGTGGAACCATAGAATTGCCGAGAGCTTTTATCGACTCCTGCCGCCATCTTGCGAGAGGAATGGAAAGATCAGCCACGTCAAAGGGAAGCCCATCATTTCCGTTACATACAGGGGAGACAGATGGGAACTCCCGCCACCAACTTTGTGGGCTATCTGCTCCGCTAAGTTGCTTTGTTCGGCATTCTTTTTCTTGTGCGATTTCAGACTTTTCATCGTCATATTTGCACGTAAGCCTTCGCTTGCGTTCGGTGTTAGAAGAAGACCGTTTACAGCTAATGCTGTTAATCCTCTGCCCATCTGCGACTTCGGATTGCATTTCTTTGACCATTTTGTGCCCTCCGTCGAATTTGGCGTGGGTAGCAAATCCGAATTCAGAAATTCCGTCTTGCCATCCTTGTTGCAAACTTTCAGCCCTTGCGTCTGCACGGTGGGCAACAATCCAAACGCGGTCGCGTCTGTGTGGTGCTCCGACGGCACAAGCCGGAATAACAAACGGCTGCACGGAATATCCCGCACGCTCAAGGTCTGTACAGATGGTTTCGATGACGAACTGCTGTTCTTTTCGATATATGTCGTCACTCTCTTCGAAGAGAGTTGCTTTGCTTCCCATCTTAACCGCCTCACTGGGCTGTACCATCGAAAGGATTCCAGCAACGTTTTCACCAACGACGAAAGTGGGCTGTATTTCCCAGACTGCGCGTAGCATCTCAGGCCAGAGGTAGCGGTCATCTTCCGCTCCGCGTCGCTGGCCAGCCGCGCTGAAGGGTTGACAGGGAAAACCACCGGTGAGCACGTCGATTTTTCCATCCCACTTGCTGAAATCCGTCGTTTTGATGTCTTCATAGCCGATTGAATCAGGTAGCCAATAACTTAGAATTGTATTGCAAAACTCGCTGATCTCGCAATGAAAGATATTTTGCCACCCCAGCCACAAGGCTGCGAGTTCGGGTGCGCCGATACCGCTGAAAAGCGAGGCGTGTCTGATGATACGTTTCATTCATTTTCTTGTTTGTTTGTCAATGGCAAATTTATAT
>CAUTTP010000065.1:0-17061 GCA_963541305.1 uncultured Prevotella sp. | reverse complement strand
TACACACGTACACCGTACGACGTACGTGCGTACACCGTACAATATACGGCGGCATGTCAATGAATCCGAAGTGCCTATCCTGCGTTTTTCTCCCGCCATTGCTACCAGAACTTTCATCCCCCTCAATAATAATATCCCGAATTAAAGATGTAATCATCAGTTTTTTTATACCTTTGCACCCGTACGCCGACCCATCGGCGGCCAACTTAGCTAACCATAACTGTATTTATAAAAACTAAAGAAAATGACATCATTAAGTATTGCAATCGTGATCGTCTTCTGCATCGGCTACCTGTTTATAGCCATGGAAAGTGTGACGAAAGTCAACAAGGCGGCCATTGCCTTGCTGATGTTTGTAGGATGCTGGACGCTCTTTATGGTCGATCCGGGCAGTTACATCACGGGATTGAGCGGGCACGATCTGACCAATGCCGTCGGTGCCGCCATCGAGCACCATCTCGGCAGCACCTCGACCACGCTCTTCTTTCTCATGGGTGCCATGACCATTGTGGAGATCGTAGACCAGAACGGCGGGTTCAACTGGGTGCGATCGACGATGAAGACGAGGAGCAAGCGTGCATTGATGTGGCGCATAGCCATCCTTACATTCATCCTCTCGGCCATCCTCGACAACCTCACCACGAGCATCGTGATGGTCATGATTCTGCGCAAACTGGTGCACGACCACGACGACCGCATCGTCTATGCCGCGCTGGTGATAATCGCTGCCAACTCTGGGGGCGCCTTCTCGCCCATCGGCGACGTGACTACCATCATGCTTTGGAACAAAGGTGTAATCACCGCCATGGGTGTAATTTCCGAAGTTTTTGTTCCTGCCATCGTATCAATGGCCATCCCGGCGTTTATCCTTCAGTATTCGCTCAAAGGCGAGTTGGAGACGGAACCCGATATTCCGATGAAGAGCGACTATGAGGTTCTCGACTTTACGAGCAGTCAGCGCAAGGCGGTGTTCTTCATAGGTGTGGGCGGACTGATCTTCGTGCCTGTCTTCAAGAGCATCACTCACCTGCCCCCGTTCGTGGGTATCCTGCTGGTATTGGGCGTGCTCTGGACGGTGACGGAGGTGTTCTATCGCAACCTCCACCGCGAAAAAGAGGCGAGCGGCACAAAAAAACGCGTGACCACCCTGCTACGCAACATCGATATGAGCACCATCCTCTTCTTCCTCGGCATCCTGATGGCCGTGGCCTGCTTGGAGGATATCGGTGTGCTGACACTCCTCGGCGAGAGTCTCAACACCGCTTTCAACGGCAACCACTATGCCGTGACGGGCATCATCGGCATGCTGTCGAGCATTGTCGATAACGTGCCGCTGGTGGCCGGCTGCATGGGTATGTATCCTGTTGCAGCCACGGGCGATATGGCTGTCGATGGCATCTTCTGGCAATTGCTCGCCTACTGTGCCGGTGTGGGTGGATCGATACTCATCATCGGCTCGGCTGCAGGCGTAGTAGTCATGGGCTTAGAGAAGATTACCTTCGGCTGGTACATGAAGAAAATCACATGGATCGCTTTCTTGGGATATATCGCCGGCATCGCTTGCTATTGGGGAATCAGGACAATGATGGGGTAAAACTTCCACTGTAACAATCAAAAATGTCCGCAACGCTGATGGCAAGCGTTGCGGACATTTTTTATACCCAAATCTTCTGTTACCGGTAATTTAATCGGGCTTTTGTTGCCCAATCAGAGGAATGTTTGTAATTTTGAGCAAGACTAAGGAAAGTTATTATCTACAACGCCAAATTATATAACCATGAACTTATCAAATCACTTTATATTGCTCAATGGAGAACCAAAGACTTTACAAATCGACACTATCCGGCGGAATGGGTCGAAAGGTTATTCTGTGCGTTTCAAAAATAACGACAAAAGCTACAACTATAGTTATGACAAGGTGGTGTGGCTCAGCAATCCAGAATGGATAGACCCAACACCCTGCCAAGTGTCTGTTGATGGCACGCTTAAAAATAACGTGCGGGAACTGTGGAAATTTACTGATGCCAACAAATATTACTGGCGAGTGGTCTATGCCAACGGTTATATACAAGATGACGCAAAAGGAAGTGTCAGCGTTATTACATCCTGTTTGGATGAAGCTGTGACAAAAGACACGTTTACCTACCTGAAGAATGTGGCCAACATCAACCCTCTCGGAAAAGATAAGGACAGTAACGGTATCTTATCAGACATGTATGGAAAAGTAGATTTCATAGATGACAATTGTGCTGCCGCTTGTTATCTCAATCCGGAGAAACATAATCTAAAGGCATTGTATCATGCCGACTTGATCTATCCATTTGGATGCAATGCCAGCCAAAGAAAAGCTGTGACTACAGCCTTTGAACGTCAGATGAGCGTTATACAAGGCCCTCCGGGTACAGGAAAGACACAGACAATCCTCAACATCATCGCTAACATTGTAAGACAAGGCAGAACGGTGTTGGTGGTATCAAACAACAATTCCGCCACCACAAATGTTATGGAAAAGTTGGATAAATACGATTTATCATTCATCGTTGCGGCACTTGGAAGCAAGGAGAATAAAGATTTCTTCATCACCAACCAACCTGCTGTACCTACAGCGTGTGATACTTGGGGAATTTCCGCAAGTGACAAGGTAAGCATGAAGTATAAGTTGAGAACGACTCTGATGCAAATTGATAAAGTATATGCTTTACAAAATGAAAGGGCTGAACTTCTTCAGGAACAACAAGCCATTGCCTTAGAATGGAAGCATTTCTGCATAGACAATAATGTGGATGAAGATTTCGTACTGTTAGGGCATTCCAATTCCAAACGCATCATTGATTTATGGTTGTGGTTTCAATCTATTGCCAATGATGAGAAATCGGAAACGACAAATTGGGGAACCAAACTATTGGCAAAGCTAAAGTGGTTATGGATGAAATGGATCTGTAAATATCAATTGCATACACAGAATGAGATTAACAAGGATGACCTTACACCCCTTATCAAGGAACTTCAGACTTTATATTACCTTAACCGTCAGAGAGAGATAGAGACTCGCACAGATGAGATAAGGCAAGAACTCTCACTATATAATGCAAAAGACTTGACCACGACATTAACCGATTTATCAATGGCATTGCTTAAGTCTTCGTTGCATAGCCATTATAGCAAACACGTTCGTTCTACCTTTATTGATACGGCAGATATGAGGAGACGTGGAAATGAGCTAAAGGAGCAATATCCGGTGGTTCTAAGCACTACATTCTCTGCTCGTTCATGCTTATTTGCTGACCAATTATACGACTACATCATTATGGACGAAGCATCGCAAGTTTCGATAGAAACGGGTGCTTTAGCCTTAACTTGTGCCAGAAATGCTGTCATCGTTGGTGATACACTCCAATTACCTAATGTGATAACAGATGATAACAAGACAAAACTTTCTGTCATCATGAAACAATACAACATAGCAGAAGATTACGACTGTGCCAAAAATAGTTTCTTACAATCTGTACTTAACGTTGTGAAACGCATTCCAGAGACTTTGCTCCGTGAACATTATCGTTGTCATCCTCGCATCATCAACTTTTGCAACCAAAAATTTTATGGTGGCAGTTTGCTCATCATGACAGAAGACAAGGGGGAAGAAGATGTCTTGTGCGCGGTAAAAACGGTAAAGGGTAATCATGCCACCGTCAGTAAGTATAACCAACGAGAGATAGACGTAATAAAAGAAGAGGTCTTGCCAAAGCTGCAGGCATACGGCAACATAGGTGTTGTAACCCCGTATAACAACCAAGTAAATGAGTTCAACCGTCAATTGCCTGATGTCGAGGCAGCAACTATTCACAAGTATCAGGGTCGCGAAAAAGATGCTATCATTATGAGCGTTGTAGATAATCAAATCACACCTTTCGCCGATGAGGCTAATATGCTTAATGTTGCAGTATCGAGAGCCAAAAAGAAGTTTTGCCTCGTAGTCACAGGCAACAAACAAGAACATCAAGGTAACATCACAGACCTACTCGACTACATTGCCTACAATAACTGTGCTATTTCTGAAAGTAAATTGGCTTCTATCTTTGACTATCTTTACCAACAATATACTGAACAGCGCATGACTTTCCTCGAAAGTCACCCTAAAATATCTGAGTATGCATCGGAGAACCTGACTTACTCCTTACTGAAAGAGGTCATCGCCTCCGACCACCGCTTCTGTTATCTCAACGTATTATGCCATATCCCTTTAAGGCAAGTGGTAAAAGATACTTCGATGATGACAGAGAGAGAACTCAAGTATGCTGCTAACTACAGCACACATTTAGACTTCCTCATCATAAATCGGGTGACCAAACAACCGGTATTGGCTATTGAGACAGATGGCTATTCTTATCATAATGATGAGACGGAACAACATAAAAGAGATCAAATGAAAGACCATATTCTGTCTAACTATGGCCTACCTCTTTTACGTCTTTCGACAAAGGGTCACAACGAACGCGAAAAGATTCTCAACATATTGAACACCATCATATCTTAAATCGATCTATTATTGCTGCCTCCAAAAACAAAAGATAGAAAGTCTCATTTGCATCTACGCAAGTGAGACTTTCCTTGATGCCCCTGCAAAGGGTACATAGCTATAGCTGATTAACTTACGATTTTCATTTAAAGCGGATACTCTTCGAAGGCATAAAGCACCGTGGAGAGGTAGCGCTCGCCCGTGTCGGGCAATAATGTCACGATGGTCTTGCCCGCATTTTCAGGACGCTTGGCAATCTCGGCAGCGGCAAAGGCAGCCGCACCCGACGAGATGCCCACAAGCAATCCCTCCTGCTGTGCCAGCTGACGACCGGCGAGGATGGCATCATCGTTCTGTACTTTCACTATCTCATCCACCACGTCGGCATCGTAGGTCTGCGGCACGAAGCCTGCGCCGATGCCTTGAATCTTATGAGGACCTGCGACGCCACCGCTCAGCACGGGTGATGCAGCGGGCTCAACGGCAATGACCTTCACGTCGGGATTCTTCTCTTTCAGACGTTTACCCACACCCGACACGGTACCTCCCGTACCAACACCAGCCACGAAAATATCAATCTTGCCATCGGTATCGTTCCAGATTTCCTCCCCTGTAGTGGCATAATGCTTACGAGGATTGGCAGGATTTTCAAACTGTTCGAGGATCACCGAACCCGGAATGGTATCGCGCAATTCCTCCGCAGCCCTAATGGCACCCGGCATACCGTCCTTGCCGCTGGTGAGGTGCACTTCTGCCCCGTATGCCTTTACGAGGTTACGGCGTTCTACACTCATCGTCTCAGGCATCGTCAGGATGAGCTTATAGCCTTTCACGGCAGCCACGAGAGCCAGTCCCACGCCCGTGTTTCCACTCGTCGGCTCGATGATTGTGGCGCCGGGCTTCAGCTGTCCGCCGGCCTCAGCTGCCTCGATCATTGCCAGCGCGATGCGGTCTTTCACGCTGCCGCCCGGATTGAAGTATTCTACCTTAGCGATGATGGGGATCTCAACGCCCTTAAACTCAGAGAATTTCGACAACTCCACCAGTGGAGTTTTGCCTATCAGATCAGTGATCTTCTTATAAATTTTAGTCATAATGGTTTCCTTTTTCTGAATGTTTATACTTATGATACTTATTTCTTAATCTTATTGAAAGCCTGATCAAGATCGTCAATGAGATCTTTGTAGTGCTCCGTACCGATGCTCAGCCGGATGGTTCCGTCAAAGATTCCTTGCTCCGTGGCCTCTTCTTCGCTCAACTCCGAGTGGGTGGTCGTCTTAGGATGTATGACCAGCGACTTCACGTCTGCCACGTTGGCAAGGAGCGAAAATATCTGCAAGCTGTCGATAAACTGCCATGCGGTCTGCGTGTCGCCATCGATCTCGAATGTGAAGATAGAGCCTGCACCGTTGGGAAAGTAACGCTCGTAGAGATCGTGGTTGGGGTGTTCGGGCAGTGCGGGGTGGTTGATCTTCTTCACCAAAGGCTGCGTCCTCAGATATTCCAGCACCTTGAGTGTGTTGAACACGTGGCGCTCCACACGCAGGGAGAGTGTCTCCAAACCCTGCAACAGCACCCAAGCATTGAATGGGGAGATGGCTGCACCTTCATCACGGAGGAGCAATGCACGGACGCGGGTGGCAAACGGTGCAGGCACTTCGCCGAATTTCAAACCATGATAGGACGCATCGGGCTGGGTGAAACCGGGGAACTTATCGTTCTGAAACCAATCGAACTTGCCGCCGTCAACTATCACACCACCCAGCGAACTGCCGTGCCCACCAATGAATTTGGTGGCAGAGTGAACCACGATGTCGGCTCCATGCTCTAAAGGACGGATGAGATATGGCGTGCCGAAAGTGTTGTCGATGATGACGGGGATGCCGTGACGATGGGCTATCTCGGCCGTACGCTCAATGTCGGATATGTTGGAGTTGGGGTTGCCCAGCGTCTCGATGAACACCAACTTGGTGTTATCTTTGATGGCTGCCTCCAGTTCGTCGTAGTTGTCAGGGTCGACGAATGTGGTATCGATGCCATATTTAGACAACGTGTGCTTCAGCAGGTTGTAGGTTCCGCCGTAAATCGTGTTGGTAGCCACCACATGGTCTCCTGCGAAGGCGATGTTGGTGATGGCGTAGGTCACGGCAGCGGCACCCGAAGCTACGGCTAATCCGCCCACGCCTCCTTCCAAAGCGGTTACGCGTTCCTCAAAGACGCCCTGCGTAGAATTGGTCAAGCGGCCATAGATGTTGCCTGCATCTTTCAGGTGGAAGCGGTCGTATGCATGCTGTGCGTCATGGAAGACGTAGGATGTGGTCTGGTAGATGGGCACTGCGCGAGCGTCGGTTGCGGGGTCGGCGTTCTCCTGCCCCACATGGAGCTGTAGTGTCTCAAAATGTAGCTTCTTGTCGTTACTCATAATCGTAAGTTTAATTTGTTATTATTGATGATGCAAAGTTACTGCTATTACACATGCAAAATTATCACATGTTTCTGTGATTTGCCATACCATAAGTATGGTATTTGAGTAGGAGCTAAAGGAGTTAGAGGGAGTTGGGAAAGTTTAAGACAACACGCTGCTAAATCACGCCGTCGTTTCTTCATGGTTTTATCCAATGTTGTTCTAAGCGTTTCAAGAACATGGAAAGCACTTTGCCTGCGGCTTCCCGACCATCGTTTCGTTCTGTCATCAGGCGGAAGCGGCGACGTACGTCGTTCGGTGTACGCATGTACGACGTTCGGTGTACGCGCGTACGGCGTTCGGTGTACGTGCGTACGACGTTCGGCATACGCCATCATCAAGGCGGAAAGCGATGATGAGACAGGTGTAGCGGGAGTGACGTTCGACCGGAAAAGCACTAAAAACACCCGAATGAGCAGCTTGAGAACTGTCAGCGCCGGTTTCTGCTCTATGATGTCTGACGAAAATATACGGAAAACATTTAGGGCTGTCATAGCAATAGTTTTTGGCAAACTGCGTTAGTATGTCATGACCAGACCGGTGGACGATACAGGCAGAAAAACCGACATGCCACGTATGTAGCCGTAGGAATTATGAAATGGACAGACCGTATAAGGCAGGTGAAGATAATGTTGGTGATCGCGGCAGTGATGATTGCCGTGGGCTCATTGGCCGTATCTCATTATCTCACACGCGATCTGGAGACGCAGGAGCACAGTCGCATGGAGGTGTGGGCAGAGGCGGTGCGCTCGCTCAACAATGCCGATGAAAACACAGACCTGAACCTCGTGCTGAAGGTGCTGAATGACAACAACTCCATCCCGGTGATCGTACTCGACTCGAAGCATGCTGTGACCGACTTCCGCAATGTGAAACTCGATGCCAAGAATGCCGGCGACAGTATGCGTCAAGCCCGCCAACTGGGTGAACGCTGGCTGGATGCAGGGCGCAACATCCGCATTGCTTTGGACGATCGTCCCAACGATTACATCGACGTGTGCTACGACGACTCACTGATGCTGAAGCGCCTTGCCGCCTACCCTTACGTCCAACTGGGCGTGGTGCTGATATTCGTGGTGGTGGCGATTTTCGCCCTGCTCACCTCGAAGCGTGCCGAGCAAAACAAAGTGTGGGTAGGTCTCAGCAAGGAGACAGCCCATCAGTTGGGCACGCCCATATCAAGTCTTATGGCATGGGTGGAGGTGCTGCGCGAGACCTATCCCGACGATGAGCTCCTGCCGGAGATGGACAAGGACATGAAGCGCCTGCAGCTCATTGCCGACCGATTCTCCAAAATAGGATCGCTGCCCGAGCCTGTGCCCACCAGCCTGAACGAGGTGTTGGGGCATGTGGTGAACTATATGGACCGCCGTACCAGCCGGCAGGTGAAGATGGTGCTCGACATGCCAACCCATGATGTGACGGTGCGGCTCAACGGGTCGCTGTTCGAATGGGTGATCGAAAACCTATCGAAAAATGCCGTAGACTCGATGGGGGGTGAGGGTGGAACGATAACCCTGCATGTGGAGGAGACGGAGACGAAGGTCAGCATCGAGGTGACAGACACGGGTAAGGGCATTCGCAAGAAAGACATCGGCAACGTGTTTCGCCCCGGATTTACCACCAAGAAGCGCGGTTGGGGGCTCGGGCTAAGTCTTGCCAAGCGCATCGTGGAAGAGTATCACAAGGGAAAGATATATGTGAAGAGTTCAGAGGTGGGCAAGGGCACTACCTTCCGCATCGAGTTGAAGAAATGACGGGGCTCTGCATCATGCTAATATATAATAAGGTGTAAAAGCATTTAGTATTGAATATCTTACCCCAACTTTTTCTTTGTAAGTTTATCTTTTATCAGAAAAAAATCGTAACTTTGCAGCCCAAAGTGTAGATATGTCTAATTTAGAGCAGTTTAAGATAGACCTCAAGGGTTTGGAAGAGAGCGATACAGCGTTTGATTTTGAACTCAACGATGCGTTTTTTGAAGCCATAGACGCTCCGTTGGTGCGTCGAGGTCGTCTGCATACCACTCTAAACATACATCAAGGCGAAGGTTTCTTCGACCTGAATTTCCACACGGAAGGCTCGGTTACCCTGCCCTGCGACCTGTGTCTGGACGACATGGAGCAGGACATCCTTGCAGATAACCACTTGGTAGCCAAGTTTTCGGATGAACTCTCGGAGGATGATGATCTGGTCACGGTGAACGAGAACGAAGGAATACTCGATGTGGCGTGGCTCATCTATGAATTTATAGAACTAAGCATCCCGCTCAGGCATGTGCATGCACCCGGTAAATGCAACCCTGCCATGACGAAGATTCTTGAAGAACATTCGGCCGCCCGAAGCGGTGATGAGGATGCCGAAAAGCCGGTAGATTCCCGCTGGGAAGCATTAAGTAAATTAAAAATTAAAGAATAAATTAAACATTTAAAGTATTATGGCACATCCTAAAAGAAGACAGTCGAAGACTCGTACACTTAAGAGAAGAACTCATGATAAGGCAGTAGCCCCTACATTGGCAGTATGTCCTAACTGCGGTGCTTACTATGTGTATCACACCGTTTGCCCTACTTGCGGATACTATCGCGGTAAGGTTGCTATTGTCAAGGAAACTGTTGAATAATGGGTAAGATTAACGCTACGATCACGGGTGTAGGTGGATACGTGCCCGACTATGTCCTCACCAACGAGGAATTGTCGCGTATGGTCGACACCAGTGACGAGTGGATCACTACACGTGTAGGCATCAAGGAGCGCCGAATCCTCACGGAGGAAGGGCTCGGCAGCAGCTATCTGGCGCGTAAGGCAGCCAAACAGCTCCTGCAGAAGACGGGCGTCGATCCTGATTCCATTGATGCGCTTGTGCTGTCCACTACCACTCCTGACTATGCGTTCCCTTCCACGGCGAGCATCGTGCTCGGTAAGTTGGAGCTGAAGAATGCTCATGCTTTCGACATTTCGTGTGCCTGCTGTGGATTCCTCTACGCTTTGGACACGGCTTCTGCCATGATTCAGAGCGGTCGCTACAAGAAGATTATTGTGGTTTCGGCCGAGAAGATGTCGTCGATCACCGATTATACGGATCGCCAGACATGCGTATTGTTTGGCGATGGTGCCGGTGCAGTGCTCTTGGAGGCTACCGAAGAAGAGGAGATAGGCTTTCAGGATTCATTCCTGCGCACCGATGGCAAGGGGCTGCCTTTCCTTCACTTGAAGGCGGGCGGCAGTGTTTGTCCGGCATCCCACTTCACTGTGGATCACCATTTGCACTATATCTATCAGGAAGGACGCAACGTCTATCGCTATGCCGTGACCGATATGGGCGATGATCTGGAGGAAATCATGAAGCGTAACGAACTTACTGCCGATGACATACGGTGGGTGGTGCCTCACGAGGCCAATCTGCGAATCATCGAAGCTGTGGCGAAGCGTACCGAATTGCCTTTAGAAAAGGTGATCATCAATATTGACCGTTATGGCAATACCAGTTCCGCCACTATTCCTTTAGCGTTATGGGACTACGAGGCGAAGCTCAAAAAGGGCGATAATATCCTCCTCACCGCGTTCGGCGCAGGCTTTGTTCATGGTGCCGCTTACCTGAAGTGGGGATATGACGGAGCATCCGTAGCAGATAATAAGTAAAGATTTAAAGATTACAATCATCAGAAACGCATCCTTCATCCCTATGAAAGAATGCGTTTTTTGTTCTTAAACAGACTGCAAAGATATGCACAAGGCAGGTTTTGTAAATATTGTAGGCAATCCTAACGTGGGCAAATCGACGCTCATGAACCAACTTGTGGGCGAAAGGATCAGCATTGCCACGTTTAAAGCACAGACCACACGCCATCGCATTATGGGCATCGTGAATACGCCAGATATGCAAATCGTGTTCTCGGATACGCCGGGCGTGCTGAAGCCCAACTACAAGATGCAGGAGATGATGCTTGCATTTTCGGAGTCGGCACTGGCCGATGCCGATGTGTTGCTTTATGTCACCGACGTGGTGGAGAATCCTGAGAAGAACATGGACTTCCTTGATAAGGTGAAGAACATGACGATTCCCGTACTGCTTCTAATCAATAAGATTGACGAAACCGACCAGCAAAAGTTGGGCGATATCGTGGAGAAATGGCATGCCTTGCTGCCTAATGCCGAGATTCTGCCCATCTCTGCCAAGAACAAATTCGGTACCGACATGCTGATGAAGCGTATCGCAGAGTTGCTGCCGGAGAGCCCGGCATTCTTCGATAAAGAACAACTAACCGACAAACCCGCCAAGTTTTTCGTGTCGGAGATTATCCGCGAGAAGATTCTTCGCTACTACGATAAAGAGATTCCCTACTCTGTCGAGGTTGCGGTAGAGCAGTTCAAGGAGGACGACAGGCACATACATATCAACGCTGTAATCTATGTGGAACGTTCATCCCAGAAAGGAATCATCATCGGTCATCAGGGATTGGCGCTCAAGAAGGTATCGACAGAAGCGCGCAAGAGTCTTGAAAGGTTCTTCGACAAAAGCATTTACTTAGAGGTCTTTGTGAAAGTGGATAAAGATTGGCGTAACTCTCAAAAAGAATTAAACAACTTCGGGTATAATCCGAAGTAGGCAGTCTCCCCAAGCCTCCTCTGAAAGAGGAGATGTATAAATATCTGAAAGAGGGCTGTCTTAACTTCCAATGAACGAAGCGAGTGATAACTCCTTACCCTCCTTAACTCCCAAACAAAAGATAATATGGCAAATTTAGTAGCAATAGTAGGACGCCCCAACGTGGGCAAATCTACGCTTTTCAATCGCCTGACACAGACTCGTCATGCCATTGTAAGTGATATTGCGGGCACCACACGTGACCGTCAGTATGGTAAATGTAACTGGGACGGAAGAGAATTTTCTGTTGTCGATACCGGTGGATGGGTAGTCAATTCCGATGATATCTTTGAAGATGCGATACGCGAACAAGTGAAAATTGCAGCCGAAGAAGCAGACCTGATTCTCTTTCTCGTTGATGTAGAGACGGGGCTTACCGATTGGGATGAGGACGTGGCGCTGATATTGCGGCGCACCAAGCTCCCCGTAGTCCTTGTGGCAAATAAGGTTGACAATAGTGGAGAGAGCTATACAGCCGCCGAATTCTATAAGCTCGGCCTCGGAGACCCTCTGTGCATCAGTGCCGCAACGGGCGGTGGCACAGGCGATCTGCTCGACCATGTGCTTGCCAAACTGCCTGCCGAGAATAAGGAAGAGATAGAAGACGACATCCCCCGCTTCGCTGTTGTGGGGCGTCCTAACGTCGGCAAGTCGAGTATCATCAATGCTTTTATCGGCGAAGATCGTAACATCGTGACCGAGATTGCGGGTACTACACGTGACAGCATCTACACTCGATTCGATAAGTTCGGCTTTGATTTCTATCTTGTCGATACCGCGGGCATCCGTCGTAAGAACAAGGTGAGCGAAGATTTGGAGTTTTATAGCGTAATGCGCAGTATCCGTGCCATTGAAAATAGTGACGTCTGCATTCTCATGGTCGATGCCACCCGCGGTATCGAAGCGCAGGATATGAATATCTTTCAGCTCATTCAGAAGAACAACAAGAGCCTTGTGGTAGTGGTGAACAAGTGGGATTTGGTGCAGGATAAAAACCAGAAAGTCATTAAAACTTTCGAGAATGCCATCCGCGAACGCATGGCTCCTTTCGTCGATTTCCCTATCATCTTTGCTTCGGCTCTCACCAAACAGCGTATTTTCAAGGTGCTGGAGACCGCCAAGCAGGTGTATCTGAATCGGCAGGCACGCATTGGAACTACGAAGCTCAACGAGGTAATGCTCCCCATCATTGAGCAAACACCGCCTCCGTCGGTCAAGGGAAAGTACATCAAGATTAAGTATTGCTCGCAACTGCCCAACACACAGATACCCTCATTCGTATTCTACGCCAATCTGCCGCAGTATATCAAGGAGAACTATCGTCGTTTCTTGGAGAATAAGATTCGTGAAAACTGGTCTATGCACGGATGCCCCATCAATGTGTTTATCCGCAAGAAATAAGTTTCATTCACTCTCATTTGTCCGCCCTTTAGCGAGCAAATGAGGGGAGAACTGTTGTTATAACTCCATCAAGAGATGAAGAATCTGTTGTATTTGATCTTGGCTTCATGTCTCCTTTTCATCGCTGCCTGTAGCGAAGGCCCTACCCCCGACGAACTGGCAGGACAGGCAGCCAAGGCCTATTACGAATTGCTCATACAAGGAAAGTATGACCAGTTTGTCGATGGTCGATACCAGCCCGACTCCATCCCCGCCTCCTATCGCGACCAACTCATCGCCAACGCCAAGATGTTCGTGGGGCAACAGCAGGATGAGCACCGTGGCCTCAAGGAGGTGCGACTGCTCCGTGCCCAAGCCGACACTGCCAACCACGTTGCCAGTGCCTATCTCATCTTCGTGTATGGCGACAGCACCAGCGAGGAGGTCGTGGTGCCGATGGTTGAGGTCAAGGGCGTGTGGTACACGCGATAACCCGCATGTAAAGATGCTGCTGATATAACCTTTTTTAACGAGGCCGCCTCCACTGGTCAGCAGCAAAATGCCTATTTTTGTATAAATTAAACCAAATCCATCTGTTATTGTAGTGAAGAAAGTACTTTTTGTAATCAGTTCGCTAAGAAAAGGCTTATTCAACCGCCGGAGCTCCCTCTGCCGGAATATACGAAATATAAACGAAACCAAACTGTAAAAAGCATAATTATGATAGAAGAAGTAACCGCGACCATCAAATATGTTGGCTGCGATGACCCTACCCTCGACCTCTTTGAGAGTCAGTACCCCCTGCCTCAGGGCATGTGCTACAACTCGTATGTCATCCTCGATGAGCACACTACCATTATGGATACCCTCGACGAGCGCTGCGAGACGGAGTGGCTCGGCAAGGTGGAGAGAGCCTTAGACGGCAGACTGCCCGACTATCTGGTAGTGCATCACATGGAGCCCGATCACTCGGGTTGCATCAAGGTGCTGATCGAGAAATACCCCGCCATCAAGATTGTCTGCACCGCCGTTGCAGCCAAGTTTCTTCCTCAGTTTGTCGAAGGCATCGACTTCACTGACCGTGTAGTAACGGTCAAGGACGGCTCTACTCTTTCGTTGGGTCAGCACACCCTCCAGTTTTTCGGGGCGCCTTTTGTGCACTGGCCTGAGGTAATGATGTCCTACTGTCAGGAAGACCATATACTCTTCTCTGCCGACGGCTTCGGTAAGTTCGGCATATATGATGCCGAGCCCGACAATTGGGCAGACGAGGCTCGCCGCTACTATTTCAATATCTGTGGCAAGTATGGCATGCAGGTGGCCAAGGCCTTGGAGAAGGCGCTCGCCCTTCCCGGCATCCAGACTATCTGCCCGCTCCACGGGCCTATCCTCCGTGATGAGCGCAAGGACGAGGCTCTGCGCCTCTATCAGCTTTGGGCGAGCTATGAGCCCGAAACTAAGGGCGTGGCCATTGCGTACGCCTCCATCTATGGCGGTACGAAAGCAGCTGCCGTCAAGATGAGTGAGATTCTTCTGGCTAAAGGTTGCCCAGCCGTAGAACTTGTAGATCTCGTCCGCGGCGACAGCTCGCAGGCTCTGTCAAATGCTTTCCGCTATGACACGCTGCTCTGCTGCAGCTCATCCTACGACACCGATGTGTTCCCTCCGATGTATTTCTTCCTGCATAAACTTCAAGTGAAAGGCTATCAGAACCGCCGGGTAGCCCTGCTCGAAAACGGCACTTGGGCACCCACGGCAGGCAAGGTGATGAAGAGTCTCATCGAGCCGATGAAGAATATTACCCTTGTGGAGCCTACGCAGACCATCAAAAGCCGTATGCATGCTACAGACATTCCGGCTCTTGAGGCTTTTGCCGATGCCATTCTGGCCTAAACGCATCCACGCAATTTCAATCAAATCCTATAAGCGCCTTTGCCGTAAAGGGGCTTATCTAACCGGCGTATGTGCCAAACAGCACACCGATCTCATCCCGATGCCGACGTACAGCGTTCGACGTACGCACGTACAGCGTTCGGCGCATGTGCGTACGACGTTCGGTGTACGTGTGTACGCCGAACGCTGTACGTCACCGTCAGAACAGAAAAATGTCGGAAGCAACGGTAAAACGCGTTGGGAGAAACAGCTGTAAGGCGAATCTGCAAATGCTACCGTGCGGGATTTACAATTTTTGCTTTTAAGTTTTAGCGGACACCAATTATTTTGATTACTTTTGCATCTTAGTAACATGAATAACCGATCAAGCATAATGAATCATTCGTTTGGAGATGCGGAAATAAGGAGAAATAAAAGATGAGTGGCGTTTTTATCGCATTATTGATACCCTTTTTGGGTACGACATTGGGTGCGGCCTTTGTTTTTTTTATGAAAGACGAGATGCCGGTACGCGTGCAGAAAGCCCTCTTGGGGTTTGCCTCAGGCGTGATGGTTGCCGCCTCGGTATGGTCACTGATCATTCCGAGCATTGAGATGTCGGCATGGATGGGCAAGATGAGCGTGCTTCCTGCCGCTGTTGGCTTGCTGACCGGCATGGGCTTCCTACTGCTCCTCGACACGCTTACCCCTCACTTGCATTTCGGCAATGCACGCCCGGAAGGTCCGAAGGCTCACCTGTCGAGGGTGGCAATGCTGTCGTTGGCCGTAACCATCCACAACTTTCCCGAAGGAATGGCTGTGGGCGTGGTGGTGGCCGGAGCCCTGCAGGGTGGCGAATGGATATCCATGGCTGGTGCAATGGCTATGTCATTGGGTATAGCTATACAGAATATTCCCGAAGGAGCCATCATCTCCATGCCAATGAAAGCAGCGGGCGGCAGTCGCATGAAATCGTTTACGATGGGCATGCTTAGTGGCGCTGTGGAACCGGTGGGAGGCATTGCCGTGATACTTCTCGCCTCTGTGACGAAGCCTATTCTGCCCTATCTGCTTTCTTTTGCAGCCGGCGCCATGTTCTATGTAGTGATCGAGGAACTGATTCCGGAAGCTTCTGAAGGTGAACACTCCAACTGGTCAACCATAGGTTTTGCCATCGGCTTCGTGCTGATGATGGTGCTCGACGTGGTGCTGGGGTAGAGAAATAATCGCTGCTTCGCGATTATTCTCCTACACCTACCCCATCCACAGTGTATCCGAGCCTACGCAGACCCTCAAGCAAGCCGTTTTTGCCCACCATGAAGTCGATACTGACGACAAAGAATGTTGGTTTGGCAGCCATGATGGCAGGCATTTTAGCAAGCCATGCAGCGGTGCGGGCAGTGAGAATATTGGCGGTCTCTGCAGCCGTGGCATCACAGCCGTTGCCGAGCTTCTCACCTAATGCAGCTTCGATAGCGGCCGGATCCTGTGCGTGATAGGCATTATAGATTTTTTCGGAGTTACTCTCGTAGAAACTGATGTTATTGAGAAAGCAGTTAAGCAAGGCAATCTGGCGCTTCATCGACTGGCTTCCATAAAGCGTCTTCACACGTTGCGCCACGGTTTCGAAGCCGCCGACATCCTCGTTATTCCTCTTAGCCTGTGCCCAAAAATACAGATCAAAAGTGTTTGTAGGGTCAAACTCGCCCATGTGGTGCGTCATGAACGACAGGCGGTAAAGTTCCTTGGTGATGCCCAGCGGAGTCATCCTGCCCATCTTGTCGGCTACATACGAATTGTTCATATCAGCTCCCATCACTGTCTTGAGATAGCGGTTGAGCTTCTGTAACGTATTTGCAGGCAGCACATTTTTCAGTCGCTTGCCATCGGGAAGGGTGAGTGCCGCTTTCCTATAGCTCACACTGTCGGGCTTGTTGAGGTCGTCCCAACGTGTCTCACCATAAACCTGCTCGGTGGCGACGAACGCATCGTGCAAGCCGGAAATCTTGTTTACGAAGCCCACATTACCCAGTTCATGTGTGCCAAAGATGTAAGAAGGTTGCTCCAAGCCGTTGCCCGAAATCTTATAGAGCAATTGCGCGTTGACTCCCGATATGCATGCATACCACAGAAGTGCTAATGTTATCAGTCTGTTCATAGTGCGTTTGTGTTAATAAATAC
>CAUTTP010000064.1:0-17337 GCA_963541305.1 uncultured Prevotella sp. | reverse complement strand
CAAAAAAAATGCACCAAACGATTACTTAAATAGTGCCTGCGAAGCGTCCGGCGTTTATCGGTTTAAAGAGATGAAAGGATGGGATGTTTCTTTTAGTATCTTTCTAAAATGGCGATAAAACCTGACTTTGAGACAAAATGAAACAATTAGAAATGTAAAAGAAACAAAAGGCGTCTTAAGTTTTGCTAAGAATGGTTTAAATTTGCAGTCAGTTGATTATCGAATCAGACCTAAGCCAACAATCAGTTTCAAACTATCAAATAATAACAACTTGCATGAAACGCACTAAGTTTGTCATGAGGTACGCCGTCACGCTGATGGTTGTGTTGCTGTTCCCGCTCGGAGCTTTCGCACAGAATCAGACGGTCAGGGGTACGGTTACCGATCAGGAGGGTCCTGTGATCGGTGCCACAGTGAAAGTGAAGGGTGCATCTACGGGTACGGTTACCGATCTTGACGGTAACTATTCGATCAGTGTGCCGAAGGGAGCCACGTTGGAGTTCTCGTATGTGGGATACAACACGCAGACCGTCAAGGTGGGCTCAAGTAATCGAATCGACGTGGTGCTGGCCGAGAATATGGAGCAGCTGAGCGAGGTTGTGGTCGTGGGCTACGGCACGATGAAGCGTTCGGATCTGACCGGTGCGGTGACCTCGGTGGGCGAGAAGTCGATCGAGAAGTCGATTCCCACGAGCATCGACCAAGTGCTCTCGGGGCGTGCTGCCGGTGTGCAGATTCAGAGCAATACGGGTACGCCGGGCGGCTCGTCGACCATCCGCATCCGTGGTGCCAACTCTCTGAATGCCACCTCACAGCCCATCTTCGTCATCGATGGCGTGATCATCGACTCTTCATCGAGCGACAACGGCGACACCAACCCCTTGTCATCGATCAACCCGAGCGACATCGTGTCGATGGATATCCTCAAGGATGCCTCCGCCACGGCTATCTATGGTTCGCGCGCGAGCAACGGCGTGATCATGATTACCACCAAGAAAGGTAAGACCGGCGAGGCTACGATCACCTATGACGGTTACGTCGGCTGGCAGAGCATGCCTAAGAAACTCGATGTGATGAACCTGCGGGAGTATGCCGAGCACTACAATGCCATTGCCGCTGCCAACATCAAGAGTGCCAGCAGCACCTATGTGCGCCCCGACCTCTTCGGCGAGGGCACCGACTGGCAGGACGAGCTGTTTCGCCATGCCATGATGACCAGCCACAACCTCTCCTTCAATGGCGGTAATCAGAACGTGACCTACGCTTTCAGTGCAGGCTATCTCGATCAGGACGGTATAGCCATCGGGTCGGGCTTCAAGCGTCAGACCATGCGCGGAAACGTGGATGCACAGATCAAGAAATGGCTGAAAGGCGGTTTCAGTTTCTCGCTGGCCGACAGCAAGCAGAAGACGCTGGCCAACAGTTACAGCATCATCCTCACCGCTCTGCGCTCTCAGCCCACGGTGGCGGTGCGCTCTCCGGATGGCTCGTATGACGGTCCGGACGACCAGTGGATGCCCGACAACCCCGTGGCGCTGGCAGAGATTACGCAGAACTACAACAAGAAACAGAACTTCCGCGTGAACAGCTATTTGGAGGCGCAGCTCATGAAAGGACTGACCTTCAAGACCGAACTGTCTGTAGATTATAATAACAACAAATACTATTATTACATGCCCGACTACCAGTTTGGCATCAAGACCAGCGACACGCGCACATCAAAGTGGACTGCCACCAACAGCAAGTATTGGTCATGGCGCAACATCTTCACCTACGACAACCGTTTTGGCAAGCATGCCGTCAATGCGATGCTGGGTCAGGAGATGAGCCACAACCATTATGAGACACAGGTGACGAGTGCTACGGGCTTCCCGTCGAACAGTGCCACAGACCCGTCGGCAGGCAGCAACGACAGTTCGCAGCCCGTGGGTTATCAGAACAACAGTTCGCTGTTCTCATATTTCGGTCGTGCGTTCTATAGCTACGACGACCGCTATCTCGCCACTTTCACCTTGCGTCGTGACGGTTCGAGTCGCTTCGCCGACGGTCATCGCTGGGGTTGGTTCCCGTCGGCGGCGTTGGCATGGCGTATGAATCAGGAAGACTTCCTGAAGGAGAATAAGTCGATCAGCAACCTCAAGCTGCGTCTGGGGTGGGGCGCCACGGGTAACCAGAACGTGGCCGACTGGGCTTACATGGCCATGCTCAGCACCTATAACACCGCATGGGGCGTAGGCGTTCTCAACGCCAACAACGCCAATCCCAACCTGAAGTGGGAGACTACTTATTCCTATAATGTAGGTTTCGACCTCAGCCTCTTCGACGGTCGCATCGACTTGGTGTTCGATTGGTACTACAAGCGCACCAACGACCTGCTGATGCAGCTCGACCTTCCAGCCTTCTTGGGCTCAGGCGCGGGCAGCAACTACGGTGTGGCCAGCAATCCGTGGGGCAACGTGGGCAGCCTGCAGAACACGGGTATTGAGTTTACGGTCAACACGGTGAATATCCAGAAGAAGCATTTCCTGTGGACCAGCAACATCGTGTTCTCGCTCAACCGCAATAAGGTGTTGTCGCTTGATACCGAGACCGGCACACTGCCGCGCTCATTCCAAGTGGGCTCGGATACGCAGATCATCACCAACACCGTTGTGGGCGAACCTATGGCGCAGTTCTGGGGATGGAAGGTGATAGGGCGTTTCGATAATCCGGAGGACTTCTACTACACCGATGCCGACGGCAATGTGAAGCAGGTGGCACTGCCCTCGGGCTGCACAATCGGCGAGAACGGCACATGGCTGGGCGATTATCGCTTTGCCGACCTCAACAATGACGGCGTGATAGACAACAACGATAAGACCTTTATCGGCAATCCGGAGCCTAAGTTTACCTTCGGCTTCGGCAACACCTTCTCTTATAAAGGCTTCGATTTGACCCTGCAGTTCACGGGCTCGTATGGTAACAAAGTGTTCAATTACAACCGTCGTCTGCTGGAAATCACGGGGTCTACCTCTAATCTGCTGGCTTCGGTCATCAACTATGCCAAGGTGGAGAAGATAGACCCCAACGGCCCGGATGACTTCCGCAACTATTACGTGTCCAACGCATCGTCGACCATCATGCCGCGTCTCTACACCGATAGTTATTCTAACCTGAACAATCGCGTCAGCGATCTCTACGTGGAAGACGGCTCGTACATCCGCCTGCAAAACGTATCGTTCAGTTATACATTCCCTCGCAGATGGATCAGCAAGGTCTTCCTGACCAATGTGAAGCTGTATATGAACATCCAGAATCTCTTTACCATCACGAAATATAAAGGCTATGACCCTGAGGTGGGCTCGCTCTGGGGCGATGCCTTGAAGAATGGCGTGGACTATAACCGCTATCCCTCACCGCGCATCTATACCTTTGGTGTTAATGTTTCCTTCTAAATCTGCCAAGAAAATGAAAGCAAGACTATATTTAATCGGTTTAATCGGTGGGCTGGCAGCAACCGGCATGGCGCTTAGTTCCTGCTCGGGCGACTTCCTCGACCAGACCAATACCTACCAGCTGTCGCAGGAGACGTTCTTCGATTCCGACGAGGCGGTGGCAGCGGCGGTGTGGCCACTCTACAGCTATGTGTGGTATGACTTCAACGATAAGTTCTACTACGGCATGGGTGACGGTCGTGCCAATAATATCACAGCACAGTATTCCAACTATATTTATCCCTATACCAACTTTACGGAAACATCTCTCTCGCAGGGGCTGACCGAGGCATGGGGCTCGCTGTACAGCGTGGTGGCACAATCGAACAATGCCATCAATAACATAAAGAACTATTCCCGTTCCGGCGTGTCGGAGACGGCAAAGGTGCAGGCCATAGCCGAGGCACGCTTCATGCGCGGTTTGGCTTATTGGTATATCTCGTCGCTGTGGGGATGCGCCATCATCTATGAGAACACCTCCGACTTGGTAAACAATTACGTGGTGTATGCCAATCCGCGAGCCGACGGATTGGAGTTTGCCATCCGCGACATGGAGTATGCAGCCAAGAATCTGCCCGCCTCACAGTCGGGTACCGGTCGAGTGAACAAATACAGCGCCTATGGCATGCTGTCGCGCATGTATCTGTCGATGGCGGGAATCACCGTCAGTGGTCAGTATGACGGCACTAATGTGAAGAGTTCCACGGAAATGAACACCGGCGTACGCAATGCTTACTATCTCGATTTGGCCAAGAAAGCGGCGCAGAAGGTAATCGATGAGAGCGGCAAGTCGCTGCTCAGCGATTATGCTGCACTGTTCCATTATTCCACGATAGACAACAACGAAGAGTCGCTCTTCCAGTTGCAGTTCATGCCCGGCTCTGGTGTCGGCGGCGCAGCGCAGTCGATGACGCGTTTCCTCGCTTGGTCTACTGCCGTGGCCGACCAGAATGCTTGGGGTGGCTCCACCTATTGTTCGTATGACCTGTGGGAGGAGTTCAAGGAATACAACGATGCCACACTGGGTCGCGTTGTCGATGACAAGACACGCCGCCACAACAGCGTGGCATCCTACGGAGAGGAATATCCCGAGCTGAGCACCGATGCCTCAGATCCCTATATCTATGGCGTGAGTGAGAGTCCGGGCAATCAGGGCGCCAACATCAAGAAGTATGTCATCGGTATGAACAAGGTGAACGGTATCTCCGTGCCCAACAATTCGGGCATCAATACCTATATGCTGCGCTTGGCAGAGGTCTATCTCAACTATGTGGAAGCAGTGATGGGCGATAACGATCGCACCACCGACGCAACGGCCTTGCGCCTCTTCAATGCCGTGCGTCAGCGTGCCGGAATGCCCGTCAAGAACGTCATCACCTACGAAGATCTGCGTCATGAGTTTCGTATGGAACTGGCTTTCGAGGGGCTCTACTGGTATCAGTTGTTGCGCCGCAGCTACTCTCACCAGCAAGAGGTGGTGAACTATGTGAACAATCAGAACCGCAACGCATCCTATTATAATGCCTCTACCAAGAGCTATGTATTGAGCGACAGCTACGTGGCGCCGGGTCCCGATGTGGATATTGCAACGGCATCCGACCTCACCCTGCCGATGAGCGACACCGACCAGACCAAGAACCCGTGTCTCAAGCCCGACAGCAATGGCAACATCACTACCGTGGCATACGTGTTCGGCGACCGTGAGGTGGATGAGAGCACACTGTTTGATTAACGTTTGACGAACTACGACACAAAACCTGAAACAAGATGAAAAGACTGAAAATTATATGGATGCTCTGCCTTGCACTTTCTGCGGGGAGCTTCACCTCGTGCAGCGACGATGATGGTGTTGGCGGAACGATGGTGATCAACAATGTATATCTGGAGGACGTAACATCGTCCGTTCCCGACCGTTTGGTGACGTTTGCCCGTTTGGGGCAGCTCATCCGCATCGAGGGTTCGGGCTTCACCGGCCTGCTCAATATCTATATCAACGGATACGACACCTATTTTAATAATGCGTTGCTCACCGACAATAACATCTGGGTGACGCTCAACACCAATACACCCATCTATACGGCCGCCGACAGCGTGCGCAACACGATTGTCCTTGTGAAGACCAACGGTGCGCGTTACACCTACAGTTTCGAGATACGCTCGGCAGCCCCTTCCATCACCGAGATTCTGCTCACGCTGCCGCAAGTGGGCGAACTGGTGACCGTGAAGGGCAGCAACCTGCAAGAGATCAGCCGAATCACGCTGCCGGGTGGTGTGATTGTAACCGACGGAATCTATAGCGATCCGGGCGGTGCATACTTCACTTTCACCATGCCTTCGGGTGTCACCGAGGCGGGGGCTATCACCGCCGTAGGCGCCAATGGTACGGCAATCTCACCCGCGAGCTTCAACAACAACGACTGTTACATCATCAACTTCGACGGCCTCGGCGTGCAAGGCTCATGGAGCGCCACATACGGCGCCTCCGACCTCGTGGACGATCCCCTCAGCTCCGGCCGCGGCAAGGTGGCGATGCTCATTCCGCAGAGCCGTCTCGACGCCGGTGGCGTGAATGCGGGCGTGTCTAACATCCCGGGCTATTGGACAGCCGGCAACGGCGAGCCTACCGACGACTGGAACCGGATGACGGCCTACATCCCCGGCGAAACGCTCTTGAGCAACCTCGCCCTGCAGTTCGACATCTATTGTCCGGAGGCATGGAACCTCACGGGGCAGTTGGAAATCACGCTCCAAAACAACCTCTCCACCTATGGATGGGCATCGACCAATACACGAGTGTCGACCTCATACACCAATCAGGCATGCGTGTGGGTGCCGTGGATGTCGCGCACGAGTGCCGCCGTCACCGGGGCGTTCCAAACCTCGGGCTGGCAGACCGTCACCCTTCCGCTCACGTGGTTTGGCAACTATTCCGGTTCCAACGACACGCATACTTTCCAAAATCTCATCGACGATCGCAACTCCGGGTCATACCGCAACTTCGGGTTCCTCTTCTGCAACGGCGATATCGACTTCGACGGTGACGCTACGACCACGGGCGACATCTTCACCTCGTCGCTCTGCCAGCTCAAGATTTATCTCGATAACTTCCGTATCGTGCCCAACGCCACATCGACGGTATCGGACTATCCCGATGACAAATAATCACCAACACGCACTACGATTATGAAAGCAAACAAGTATATATTATCCCTGCTGACGGCCGGAATGCTGCTGACGGGTTGCGATGACCAGATCATGGAGTGGGGGCGTCCCGCCGGCGAGAACGCCGTGACAAAATCCGACATTCCCCTTGCCGTGAAAGAGGTACTGGCCAACTATGAGGCTGTCAAGACTTACGCTGCGCAATACAGCTCCAACTTCATCGTGGGGCTCGGCTTGGGCGCCACTCTCTACAATGAGAACTATGAAGGTGTTTACCGCACTCTGTCCGACGAGAACTACCAGATGTACACCTTTGGCAATGCCATGAAGATGGATGCCATGCTCTCTTCGAGCGGCACGTTCAACTTCACCACCATCGATGCCTTCTTCGACAATATGCCGGCCGATATGAAGATATACGGCCATAACTTTATATGGTATCAGCAGCAGAAGCAGGACTATCTGAAAAGCCTTATCGCCCCGACGATGGTTGTCACCACCGACGGCGACATTGCCAGCGTGCTGAAGAACGGAGCGTTCGACTCCGACCTTAGCTACTGGTCGGGCTGGGGCAACAGCTCCACCCGCGAATGGTCGTCGAACGGCGGAGAGGACGGCTCCGGATGCGCTCTTCTCACCAACCCGACCGATGCCTCGACCTACTCCGCGCAGTTTGTGCAGAGTTTAGATCCTGCCCTTACCGTGGGCACCACATACACTTTCCGCTTCAAGGCCAAGAGTTCGGCAGGTGCCGGCATCATTCAGTTTGCCGTGCAAAACAGCACCACCTACGCCGGCGAGGGCTATCACAGCTTCAGCGTGGGCACCGACTGGCAGACCTATGAGCTGGAGTTTACGCCCACGCTTGAGAATATGAACCGCCTTTGCATCAATTTCGGTCAGGTGGCGGCACAATATTGGATAGACGACGTGGAGTTCGGCATCAAGCAGGATAACGCTAAGGAGAACGTCTTGGCAGGCGACAGCCCGACCGACGGCATGGAGACCGATATGGCCAAAGGCATGAGCCTCGCCCCGGCACGCCGCAAGGCCACTACCATCACCTATACCCTCAAGACGGCCGATGAGAAGCGCCAAGCCCTGCTCACCGCCATGGAGGCATGGATCAAAGGCATGGCGGAGCACTTGCAGGAGAAGAATGTCACCCCCTATGGCTATGACGTGATCAACGAGCCCATCACCGACGGCACCAACCTCGTGCGTGGTGTCGACGCCGGAGCCTTCGGCGGCAGCACCACTGACGACAACGGCAACGTGACCTACGACAGCGCACCGACCGAGACCACCACCGATGGCCTGAACCTCAACTGGGGCGCCAACCGCTTCTATTGGGGCTATTACGTGCCCGACTATGCGGTCAAGGCTTTCCAATACTCCCGACAGTATCTGCCGGCCGACACCAAGCTCTTCGTCAACGACTACAATTTGGAAACCTCGCCCCGCAAGCTCGCTGCCCTGATCAGTTTCGTCAATGCCATCGATGCAGCCAACGGATCGGCCATCGTCGACGGTATCGGCACACAGTGTCATTACAGTTTGTCAGGCGCCACCGACGACGAGGAGGCCAATGCTAAGCTCATTGCCACGGCTAAGGAGCTGTTCGATGCCATGTTCAAGACGATGGCAGCCACGGGTAAGCTCGTGCGCGTGACCGAGCTCGACATCGCTCTCGGCACCGGCAACCCGTCGTCGGCGCAGTATAAGGCGCAGAGCGATTGCTACCGGATGATTTTCGAGTCGTACAAAGAGAACGTGCCCGCTGCCCAGCAGAGCGGCATCACCATCTGGACGCTCTCCGACAACGAGCAGGAGCACCTCTACTGGCTCAAGGGCGACGTGCCAAACCTCTATGATGCCGGCTTCCTGCGCAAGTGGGCTTACAAGGGCGTGTGCGACGGCATCGCCGGTAAGGATATCGGCTTGCAGTTTGGCGGCGACGATTATAAGGCTTACTACGAGAAATCCAACGTATCGTCCACGGTTACGGAGTGACAGAAGAAAAGAATAATAGAATAAAAGTATAATCGCTTCGCTCAGTATAAAAGCCATTACTTTATGCACAAATAGAACTATATAGACGAATGTTTATCCGGCATTTGGCTTTTATACTGAGCGAAGCGATTATATTTTTATTCTATTATACTATCCTGACATATCCCCCTTTTTCATTGCCTTTCAAGCCTGAAATTATTGTCACTTATCTTGACATGCACCTCAAATCTTGCCCCGTTTTCGCCATGTCGACGTATTTTTGCCCGAAAATCGTGAAAAATCGAGGCGTTTTCGGATTTGGTTGATAGTCAGCAGGTTACGAAGACGTGATTGGAAAAGTTCGAAAATTCTGATTTTTTGGCCTTGCGATAGCATAGTTTTCGCATCGCGAAAGCATAGTTATCGCACTACGAGAGCATTGAGATCGCGTTGCGATTGGGCTGTTAAGGGAGTGCGAAAGCATAGCTATCGCAAACCCGCCTCCGTTTTTTCGACCTTAAAATTCGGTTTTGGCGACAAAACAGGGTAATCTTCCGACTTTTTAAAACGTTAAATAACCTTTAATTCTAAGCAGAGAACAGGACAAAAAGGAGAGCCAGAAACGAGTCTTCAGGCAGTTTTTAGACATAAAGACAAATGGAAGTAAGGAATAAGCGATAACCCTGCTGTTGTTATAAACCCATCCGGGGAAGCAAGAATGGCGCAGTCTATTTCAGATATGTGCAGTAGAACTGCGCTATCTTGTCAAACGGTATCTTGTCTGTCTGGTCGTAGAGGTCGGTGTGGGTGGCATCGGGTACGATGATGAGCTGCTTGTTATCGCCCTTGAGCTTCTTGAATGTGTCTTCACCCATATAGCGCGAGTGAGCTTTCTCGCCGTGGACGATGAGCACGGCATTGCGCAGGTCTTCGGGATGAGCAAGAATGCTGTTGTTCATCCAGCCCGTCATGGCTTGCAGCATCCACCCTTTATTTGAATTGACTGAACGCTCGTGATACCCGCGTTTGGTGGTGTAGTAGGCGGAATATTGCTCAGGTAGTCCACAGCAGCCTGAAAGTCCTCCGTATTGATGTCAAGCGAGAACATGTCGCGTGGTTGTCCGCTGCTCTCGCCCGTGAATGATGGGTCAAAGGCTATCGTGAGGAATCCCATCTCGGCAAGTTTCTGCGCATAAAGTCCGCTCGACTGCTCTTTCACTGCTCCGAACGGTCTGCTCACGGCGATGGCCGCCAGCTTGCCTGTAGCATCTTTTGGGGTATACATGTCAGCCGCCAGCGTGATACCGAAGTGATTAAGGAATGTTACTTTCTTGTGGTCTACCTTGTCGCTCTTAGGGAACACCTTGTCCCATTCCTGCGTCAAGCTGAGCATTTCAGGCTTGAGCATAGCCGGACGCGTGGCGTCATCGCCAGTGTTTTGTGCATTCATTGCAAGACTGCCCTACAATAAGGATGCAGCAGCTAAAAGATTCCTCTTCTTAAACATAGTGCGTTGTATTTTAATGTTTTATATGTTCAAAGATAATGCCTTTTTTATTTTGGTGCTGTATTTGTTTCTGTTAAATAAAATAGAGAATATCAAATTATTGTTAAGGTGATGTGAATATCCTGCCGTCGGCTTGTCCTTCTCCTTGCCAAACAGTAAATTTGCAAGACGTATTGTTGTTGAAGACTTGGCCTTATACGAATATTTTAAGGAGACAGGCATTCATTTTATACATCATATTTAAAGTATAAGTATTATGACAAATGTATTGATTATTGTGGGGCACCCTAACTTAGCCACCACGTCCGTAGTAAATTCCGTTATTGTAGACGAACTTGCACAGCGGCTTCCCGCTGCCAACATCCGCAAGCTCTATGCACTGCACAAGGGCTATGAGTTTGATGTGGCGGCCGAGCAACAGGCTGTGCTGGATGCCGATGTCATTGTGTTTCAATTCCCGGTGCACTGGTATTCGATGCCGGCCTTGCTCCAGAAGTGGTTGGATGACGTATTTGTGCATGGTTTCGCCTACGGTTCTACGGCCAAGATTGGCGGCAAGAAGTTTCTTATCTCGTTCACTGCGGGTGCACCCGAGGAGATTTACCGCAAGGAAGGCCCTCTTGGACATGACGTAAACGAATATCTCGCTCGCTTCGACGCCACGGCCAAGTTGTGCGGCCTCGACTATCAGGGTGCGATGTGGCTGATGGGTGTAAGCTATGTAGGTCGTGACGATGCGAAGGTTGCCGAGCAGCAAGCTCAAGCCCGTACATACGCCGCCCGGCTGGCAGAAAGGATCAAGGAGCTGTAAAAGTTAGATGTTTAAAACCATTTGGTTCCTATCTTCAATAGAGCGAGAAGGCTGTTATCAGTCTCTCGCTCTTTATCTGTGAGATTAACAGAACCCAAAAAGAGGTTGGTGCAGGAAGCTACCAACCTCGAAGGATGGTTTCGAGAAAATAATGCGAAACCACGAAAAACATAGCAAATATAGGTTTTCTTTCCTAATAAAGCAAATATTTCTTAATGAAAATAAGGTTTTTAACACTTATGTTGCTGATATAGAAAGATTTTTGTTAACTTTGTAGAAACTTAGAGGGACTTTTCCCTCAATTTGTTTAGTAGTAATGCTGACAGGTCGTGTCGTGATGACAGTAGGCCTGTCATTTTACCATTAAAAGCTAATTATAAAACAAATACATAAAAACCAGTCTTTTATTATCATTATGAAGTATCTTTCAATATTATTGGCAACCCTGCTTCTACCCTTGTTGGTCTTTGCACAGGAATGGGATGATGCAATGTACAAGCAGATTGAGCAGAGCGTGCGCTGTCCGGAGTTTGCCGACCGCGAGTTTAGCATCACGAAGTATGGTGCGTCGCAGGAAGCCTCTGCGGGCAAGAACCAGCAAGCCATCAACAAGGCCATTGCTGCTTGTTCGAAGGCGGGCGGCGGCAAGGTGATAGTTCCCCGGGGCGAATGGCTGACGGGTGCTATCCGACTGCAGAGCCATGTGAATCTCGTGGTGGAAGAAGGCGCCACGTTGAAGTTTGCCTTCGACACCAAGCTCTATCCGTTGGTGAAAACCTCGTGGGAGGGCATCGGCTGCTGGAACTATTCACCCTGCATCTATGCCTATCAGGCCACCGATGTGGCGGTGACCGGCAAGGGCACTATAGATGGCAACGGCAGCAATGATACATGGTGGCCTATGTGCGGCAAACCCGGATATGGCTATGTGGAAGGACAGACTAAGGAGGCGCAGAACTTAGGCTCGCGCGCCCGTCTGCTGAAGCTGGCCGAGGATGATGTGCCCATCGATGAGCGGAAGTTCGGGCAGGGTCAGGGGCTGCGTCCCCAGCTCATCAACTTCAACGAGTGCGACGGCATATTGGTGAAGGATGTGACACTTGTGCGCTCGCCTTTCTGGGTAATCCATCCCTTGCTGTCGAAGAATATCACCGTGGATGGCGTGACCGTGCATAACGATGGCCCCAACGGCGACGGCTGCGACCCCGAGGCTTGCCATAATGTGCTCATTCAGAACTGCGTGTTTGATACCGGTGACGATTGCATCGCCATCAAGAGCGGCCGCAACAACGACGGCCGTCTGTGGGACCAGCCATCAGAGAATATCATCATACGCAACTGCGAGATGGCCGATGGGCACGGCGGTGTGGTCATTGGCTCGGAGATTTCGGGTGGCTGCCGCAACGTGTTTGCCGAGAACTGTTACATGGACTCGCCCAATCTCGACCGCGTGCTGCGCATCAAGACCAACAACTGTCGCGGCGGTGTGATTGAGAACATCAACATGCGTAATGTGACCGTGGGGCAGTGTAAGGAGGCGGTGCTGAAAATCAATCTCGACTATGAGCCTCAAGAGGCATGCTATCGTGGCTTTGAACCCACTGTGCGTAAGGTCTATATGGAGAATGTGACCAGCGGGAGGAGCGACTATGGGGTGCTGATAATCGGTCTGGGCAATGTGGAGAACGTGTATGACGTGACAGTGAAGAACTGCAAGTTTGACGGTGTGGTGAAGCAACCCGTCAGTGTGACGGGCAAGACACGCAATATCCGGTTTGACAATCTCTTCATCAATGGCTCACTGGTGCTGACCGATGATCAAAGGCCTTACAGAAACTACTCCGAGTGGCTGACCTATTCGGAGATGAAGCGTGTGCCCGAGAGCTATCTGCTCGATTTCTCGACCGAGCCCAAGTGGAGCTATGTTATGGGTATAGAACTGGAAGGCATGCTCGACACATATTTAAGATATAAGGATGAGAAGATACTGGATTATCTGAAGGCTTATCCTGCCAAGATGATTGATGACAAGGGAAACATCACGGGTTATAAGTATGAAGATTTCAATCTTGACAACGTGCGCACCTCGAAGTTTATCTATCGCATGAACGAGCTGAGGCCGCAGAAGAATTTGGATAAGGCGCTGGTGACGTTGTTCAAGCAGTTGGAGCACCAGCCCCGCACGCAGGAAGGTGTGTGGTGGCACAAGGCAATCTATGCCAATCAGGTGTGGCTCGACGGCATCTTCATGGGGCTGCCCTATTATGCCCTCGCCGCCCCCTCGCTCAAGGGGCGGAAGAAAGCTGAGAGGAAATACTGGAATGATGCAGTGGATCAGATTATCAAGACCGACAAGCGTACCTACGATGCCGCCACCGGGCTGTGGAAGCACGCGTGGGATGAGACGCACACGGCTTTCTGGGCTGACAAACAGACAGGGCTGAGCAGGCATACTTGGGCTCGTGCTTTGGGATGGTACACGATGGCGATGATAGAGGTGCTCGATGCGCTGCCGCAGGATTATGAGCGCCGTGGCGAGGTGATAGCTCTGTTTCGCAAGGCAATGACGCAGGTGGTGAAGTATCAAGACGAGAAGTCGGGCGTGTGGTATGATGTGATGGACGTGACCGACCCGAGAAACTATCTGGAGTCGACGGCCTCGTCGATGTTTGCCTACTGCCTGTTGAAGGGGTACCGATTAGGTTATCTGGACGACAGTTTCAAGGCTGCGGGTGTGAAGGCCTACAACGGCATCGTGGATAGATTCATTAAGGTGAATGCCGATAAGACCATTTCGCTGACCGATTGCTGTGCGGTGAGCGGTCTTGGCCCTGCTCCCGGCCCCTACGTGAAGAAGCCCAACTATAAGCGCGACGGCTCTTTCGAGTATTACATGAGCGAGCCTATCCGTGACAACGACCCTAAGGGCGTGGGGCCATTCATCTGGGCGAGCTTGGAGATGGAATCTTCTTTTTAGGAGTTTTTCTTAGGAGTTAGGGAGTTAGAGGAGTTAAGGAGTTAAGACATTACTCTGTTAACCGCTTAGTACATTACTCTGTTAACCGCTTAGTATGGTACTCTGTTAACTGTTTAGCATAGTCTTTTGCGTGGGGAAGTATCTTTACGTCACTTCCTTTATATCCGTTTTATCATTGCTTTCCGCTCTGGCGATGGCGTACGCCGAACGCTGTACATGCGTACGCCGAACGTCGTACATGCGTACACCGAACGCTGTACGCACGTGCACCGTACGCCGTATGTCGCCGTTTTTACCTGATGGCAGGGGCGAAGCGATGTCACGAGAGCGCCGTCAAGGTGGTTTTCCGGGAGGAATTAAAGGAGGCGGGAGGAGTTAGGGGGGAGTTGAAGGGGTAAGAGGAGTTGGAGTAATGTCTTAACTCCCCGACTAAAAATTTCTTTGCAAAATGTTTGCGGAATAAAATATAAACCGTAACTTTGCAGCAGATATAGCAATAAAATGAAAATGAAGAATCATGTATCTGCATATTGGTGGTGGCACAGCTCAAGATTGAAATAGTCGTGAGTCGAGTAGCCATGTAGATATATGATGAGTGAAAATATATGATGAGGCCTGCCGTTCTTACGACAGGCCTCATTTTTTTTATAATAGCAAACGCATTAAAAGTATAGGAATATGGACATTACAAGCATTTTCAACCGCCTGCTCAACCACGAGGAGCTGACCGGAGAGGAGACAAAGGGTATCTTGATTGCTATTACGCAGGGCGAGTTGAACGATTCCGAGATAGCGGCATTGCTGACTGCCATCCAGATGCGCGGCATCACAGTGGATGAACTGTTGGGTTTCCGCGATGGAATCTTGGAGACCGGAGTGCCCGTTCCTTTAGATTGCGACCGTTATATCGACGTGGTGGGTACCGGTGGCGACCGCAAGAACACCTTCAATATCTCCACCACCTCGTGTTTTGTCATTGCCGGTGCGGGTTATCGTGTGGCCAAGCATGGCAACTTCTCCGCCACGAGCGTGAGCGGCGCCTCTAATGTGATTAGGAATCATGGGGTAAACTTTACCGATGACATTGGCAAACTGAACCGCTCGATCAACGAGTGCGGCATCGTGTACTTGCATGCCCAGTTGTTTGCCAAGGCCATGAAGTTTGTGGGTGCCATCCGCAAGGCACTGCCTTTTCCCACGTTCTTCAATCTGCTCGGGCCGATCATTAACCCCTCGAAGCCCCAGTGTCAGTTGCTGGGCGTGGCCAATCTCGACCAGATGCGGCTGTACCGGCAGGTGTATCAGAAGATAGGAATCGATTATGCGGTGGTGAACAGTATCGATGGTTACGATGAGATTTCGCTCACGGGCGACTTTAAGGTGACCACCAACGATTACGAAAGGATATTCAGGCCTGCCGACTTCGGCTTCGCCGTTGCCACCCCGGAGGAGCTGAAAGGTGGTGCAACAGAGGAGGAAGCTACCGAGATATTCGATAATGTGCTGAGGGGTACAGCCCTTCCTGCACAGAAAAACATCGTTCTTGCCAATGCCGGTTTCGGCATTCAGGTGCTGGAGCAGGGCAGGAAACCCATCGAGGAGTGCATCGAGATTGCTCGTGAGAGTTTGGATAGTGGCAGTGCGTTGAGAACGTTCAGAAAGTTTGTGGAGCTGAACAAGTGAAACTTGACGAACAATTCTGATATAAAAAGGAAGAGGCTGATGGACATTTTAGAAGAAATCATAGCATATAAGAAGGTAGAGATTGAGCAGCGCATGGACTTCATACCCCCACGCAAGCTCTATGGTCTGGTGGAAAAGAAGATAGCCGAAGAAGGCGAGGCACTGCCTTCCATGCGTCGGGCGCTGATGGGTTCCGATACGGGTATCATTGCTGAGTTTAAGCGTAAGTCGCCCAGTAAGGGATGGCTCAGACGCGAGGGTAAGGCGGGCGTGATACCGAGGAGCTATCAGGACAACGGTGCCGCGGCGCTGAGCATCCTCACCGACACCGAATATTTCGGCGGGTACGACGAGTTCGTTCAGGAGGCACGACAGTCTGGTGTCATCATACCTATATTATATAAGAACTTCGTGATAAACGAATATCAGTTGTTTCAGGCACGCTTCTGCGGCGCCACGGCGGCATTGCTCATCGCTGCCGCTCTGACTAAAGGCGAATGTCGATTGCTCATGCGTACTGCCCGCGACTTAGGGCTGGAGGTGCTGCTGGAAATGCACAACGACCGCGACCTCGAATATGCGGAACTGGAGCCGGAAATGTATGGCATCAACAACCGCAACCTCGGGTCGTTTGTCACTGACGTGAATCACAGTTTCCGTTTGGCGGAACGCCTGCCGGAGGATATCTGCAAGGTGAGCGAGAGTGGCATTAGCCGCATCGAAACGGTGCAGCAGCTCAAGTGCGCCGGTTTCACCGGCTTTCTTATGGGCGAGCATTTCATGAGGGCAGACGACCCGGGCGCTGCACTGGCAGCGTTTGTTCAGCAACTCAAGGCGCCCTATCCAAGCTCCTCAGAAGGAGGGGATGCTCACTGCACGCCGACTATCAAGCGGCCGTCAGACATTGGTCTTAACTCCTTAATTCCTTAACTCCCTAAACTCCTGAAAAAATGATTATCAAAGTTTGTGGCATGCGCGATGCCGAGAATATTCGTGCGGTGGCCGACTTAGGTGTTGATATGATGGGCTTCATCTTTTGGAGCAAGAGTCCTCGTTTTGTGCAGATGATTTCTTCACGGGCAGGTATCATCCCTGATTACAGCGAGGAACGGCTGTATAATGCTGTCGATAAGAAAAGGGAGCAAGAGTCATACCCCAAGCCCCAACTCCCTCAGCGTGTCGGCGTGTTTGTCGATGAGATGCCCCAGACCATTGTGACCCGTGTTTTCAACTATCAGCTTGATTATGTACAGTTGCACGGGGCGGAGAGTCGGGTGATGATAGAGAATCTCAAGCGCACGTTAGTGCCCGACATTGCCCCCGGCATCAAGATCATCAAGGCGCTGGGCATCCGGACGAAGGAGGATGTGGCCAAATATAAAGCGTATGAAGGCGTGGTGGATATGTTCCTATTCGACACCAAGACACCTGAGATGGGCGGTAGCGGGCAGCAGTTCGGCTGGTCGTTGCTCGACGCCTACGATGGTCGCACGCCCTTTTTGCTCAGCGGAGGTGTAGGTCTTGATGATGTCGGGTGCATCAAATCTTTCAGCCATCCGCAGTTTGCGGGTGTCGACCTGAATAGCCAATTTGAGATTGCACCGGGTGTGAAAGATGTGGAAAAGCTATGCCGGTTTATCAGCGCATTGCGATCATGACACTATAATATTGTAAGAGACCAATAAGTTACTATGTTTGCAAAGGCTAACGCATTGAGACGAGTTAGACATCG